>JAEUNN010000359.1 GCA_016791085.1 Rhodocyclaceae bacterium
CTCCGCGTCCGGCCGGGCGGCCGGCGCATGCGTTTATATTTGGCCGTGCGCTTGGCCCCCCCGGCCGCGCCCCTCCACGATTTCAGTCAAGGCCACAAAATCGGCCACCGCAAGTGTTTCGCCCCGCTGGCCGGAATCCAGGCCCAGCTGCTGGTAGTCCGCGTCGACCAGCCAGTTGCGCAGGGTATTGCGCAAGGTTTTGCGGCGCTGGCCGAATGCCGCACGCACCAGCTCGCCAAAGGTGGCGTGCGCCGCCGCGGCCAGCGGCAATTCCGTGCGTGGCGTAAGCCGCACGATAGCCGATGTAACCTTGGGGACCGGATGAAAGGCTCCGGGCGGCACGCTGAACAATTTTACACATTCGAAACGATACTGCAGCATGACCGACAGGCGCCCATAAGCCTCAGTGCCGGGCGGCGCCACGATGCGATCCACCACCTCTTTCTGCAGCATGAAAGTCATGTCCACCAGATTATCGGCGCAGGCCGCCAGGTGGAACAGTATGGGTGTAGATATATTGTACGGCAGGTTGCCGACCACACGCAGGCGCGCGCCCAGGCTCGCGAAATCGAAGCGCAGCGCATCCGCTTCATGCACGCAAAGCCGTTCCGGACTGTAACGGCTGCGCAGGCGCGCGGCCAGGTCGCGGTCTATTTCGACCACCTGCAGGCGCTCCAGGCGGGCCAGCAGCGGTTCCGTCAATGCCGCCAGGCCGGGACCGATTTCGACCATGTTGTCATCGGGCCCGGGCGCGATGGCCGCCACGATGCGATCGATGACATTGCGATCGTGCAGGAAATTCTGCCCGAAGCGCTTGCGCGCGCGATGGCCGGCGGAGGTACTCACCGCGCCGCGCGCTGCAGCATGTCCAGCGCCACATCGACCGCCGCGTTCAGACTGCCCGCATCCGCGCGCCCGCTGCCAGCCAGATCCAGCGCCGTGCCGTGGTCCACCGAAGTACGGATCAGCGGCAATCCCAGCGTGATATTTACGCCATGCCCGAAACTTGCGTACTTGAGCACCGGAAGCCCCTGATCGTGATACATGGCGAGCGCCGCGTCGCAGTGCTTCAGCCGCTCCGGCACGAACAGCGTATCGGCCGGCAGCGGTCCTTCGATAAGCCAGCCCACGCCGCGCAGGGCCTCGCAAACGGGCGCGATGGTGTCGATTTCCTCGCGCCCCAGGTGGCCGCCTTCGCCGGCGTGCGGATTGAGCCCGGCCACGAATATGCGCGGTTCCGCGATGCCGAAGCGGCGCTGCAGGTCGCTGCGCAGGATGCGCAGGCAGGCGGTCAGATCGGGCCGCGTAATGGCCTGCGCTACCCGTGCCAGCGGCATATGGGTGGTTACCAGCGCCACGCGCATGCCGCCGCCGGCCAGCAGCATGACCACGCGCGCGCTGTGGGTGCGCTGCGCGAGATATTCGGTGTGGCCGCTGAAGGCGATGCCGGCGTCGTTGATCACGCCCTTATGCACGGGCGCCGTCACCATGGCGGCGAATTCGCCGCTGCGGCAGCCGTCGATGGCACGATCCAGCAAGGTAAGCACATAGCGCGCATTGGCCGGATTGAGGCGGCCGGCCGGCGCCGCCACGGCCAGCGGCACGTGCAGCACTTCCATGATGTCCGGAACGGGCGTGTTGTCGGGCGCATAGTCGCGCAGCACCAGCGGCGCCCGCGTGGCATGTGCGCGATCCAGCAACAGTTCGCGATCGCCCAGCAATACCAGGCGCGCCCCGGGTGCGCGGCGTGCCAGCGCCGCGCACAGTTCCGGCCCGACGCCGGCCGGTTCCCCGCTGGTGATGGCTATGGTCGGTTCGCGTCGCATGCTCGCCCCTTGCTGGCCGGCCGCACTGACGCCGCGCCGGGCGGAATTTTCCGCCGCGCCGCGCTCAGCGGTCGTCCGACTTGTATTCCACGTAGGCCCGGTCGCGCAACTGGCGCAGCCAGTCCTGATATGCCTCGTCCGACTTGCGTTCGCGCAGGGCCGCCCGGGCCGCCATGCGGCGGCGGTCGGCCGACACTTCCGCGACGCGGCGTTCGAGCACCTGGATCAGATGCCAGCCGAACTGCGTCTGCACCGGCTCGCTGACATCGCCGGGTTGGAGCGTATTGAAGGCATTTTCGAATTCCGGCACGGTATCGCCCGGATACACCCAGCCCAGATCGCCGCCCTTGCTGGCCGTCAAATCCGCAGAATTGAGGCGCGCCAGTTCGGCGAAATCCGCCCCGTTTACGATGCGCTCGCGCAAGCCCAGGAGGCGCCGGCGCGCTTCGGCGTCGGAAATTACCTCGCTGGTACGAATCAGGATGTGGCGCACATGCGTTTGCTGCACCTTTTGGTCGGCACCCATGCTGCGGCGCTCGACGAATTTGATGATGTGAAAGCCGGCCGGGCTGCGCAGGATGGGGCTCAGCGCGCCGGGTTTCATTTGCGCGACCTGTTCGGCGTACAGCGTGGGCAGGCGGTCGGCCGCGCGCCAGCCCAGCGACGCACCGCTCAGGGCATCCTGCGCGTCCGAGTAACTGGCCGCCACTTTGGCGAAATCGTCGCCGCGGTTAAGTTGCTCCAGCGCCGCCTCGGCACGCCCGCGCACGCGCAGCAACTGGTCCGGGCTGGCGCGCTCCGGCACGCGCAGCAAAATGTGCAGCACCAGCACCTCCTCGGCACTGGCATTACCGCCGGCGGCCTGGCTGGCCAGGAAGTTGTCCAGTTCGCCCTCGGGAATGGCGATGCGCGCATCGACCTCGCGCTCGCGCAGCCGGCCTATGGTCATTTCGGTGCGTATGTCCTCGCGGAAGCGATCCCAGGCTATGCCTTCTTTCTCGACCTCCTGGCGCAACTGGGCGGTGCTCAGGCGATTTTGCTCGGCGATGCGCTGCAGCGACTGTTCCAGCATGGCGTCGTCTATGCGTATCTGCACTTCCTTGGCAAATTGCAGTTGCACGCGATCGTTGATGAGCCGCTCCAGCACCTGACGCTCGAGCACGGATTGTGCCGGCAGCGGCGTGCCGCGCGCACTCAATTGCGCTACCGCCTGCGCGAGGCGCGCGCGCACTTCCAGCGCGGTGATCACCTCCTCATTGACGACGGCGACCACACGATCGATTTCGACGATGGATCGCTGCGCCAAGGCGGTGCCCGCGGCCAGCGCGAACAAGCACAACAGCATCAGTTTTTTGAGCGCCATAAAATTTCTGCCGGAGCGCGCGCTGCGCGCCGTTTTGTCAGTAATCACTGCCGAACACGGGATCGGCCACGGGCTGGTTGATCACGCCGTAGCCGGGGATGCTGCGCTTGAGCAAATCGAGCGGATTCGACCCGACGCGCGAAAAGCCATTCAATTCGAGTTGCACGAAAAATGCCGTGTTGTACGTCTGGCTGGCGGTGGCGACACGCTGCACGACGAATCGGCCTATCCAGCATCCGGAGTCGTACTCGGCACCGGCGATAGCCTGCACCAGGCGCCCGTCCTGCACGGAAAAGTTGTAGCGGCCCACGCCATACCATCCACCGCCCAGTTTCCATTGCCCCGACAGGTCTATGTCGCGCAGACTGCGGCGCGTGAACCGGTAGGACGCGTTGAGCACCTTGGTGGGCTCGGGCTGGTAGCGCACGCCCAGGCTGGCGCGTTCGGTATGCCCGTCGTGCGGGTTGTACTGCCAGCCCGCGTCGACCTGGGTTTTCGGCAGCAGGCGCCCGGAAATGGCCACCAGCAGGTCGGCCACGCGGCCGGTGCGCGGCGCTTCGCCGGGCAAGGTGACGAGTTGATCGCGGAAATAGTAGCGCTGACCTATCGCACCGCGCACGATTTCGGCGCCGTTTGTGGAATCGATATAGCGCGACACCACCGCCGCCGTGAGCTGATTCGCGTCATTGACGCGATCCAGACCGGAATAGCGGTTTTCGGAAAATATCTGCGCAAAATTGAAGTCCGCCGCCGCCGTATCGAACACCGGTATGTCGGACTGATCCTTGTGCGGAGTGTAGAGGTAATAGAGACGCGGTTCGAGCGTCTGCACCACGGCGCCGCGGCCGAACCAGTCCGTGTCGCGCTCGAATACCAGGCCGGAATCGACGCTCACCACGGGCAGCGCACGCGTGATGCTGTTGGGATCGCCCGGATTGCGGTCGGAAATGTCGTAGTGCGTGTAATTCACGCCGACCTTGGGCGTCACGAAATACGACGAGGTCTGCAGCGGCAGCGACACCTGCGGGTAGAGCACCAGCCGGCGGCCATTCACCAGCGTGGGATGGCGGAAGTCCACGAACGAGCCTTCGGCGGCGAACTGCACGAACGAGCGCTCGGTGGGGCTGACATAGCTCGCCGACAGCGCCGGCAGACGCCCGTAAGGTGTGACCACCGTGGGCAGGCGCGGGTCCTGCAACGTCTGGTAGCGCTGCAGCAACAGGTTGGCGCGCCAGTCGTCGCCCTCATAACGCAGCAAACCCTGGCGCAACAGGTTGGTTTGCGCGGTCGACATGAGGTGCGTGCCGAAATCCGTGAAATAGGTGCCGTCGGACGCGCCATTGAGCGACACGCTGGCATTCCACCGGCCCTGCTGTTGCACATGGTTGAACGCATACGACGAACGCCGCGTGTCCGTCACGGCGTCATTGGGCAGGTAGCCGAATTGCAGCGTGCCGTGATAATCGGGCTGCAGATAGCGCGTCTCACCCAACAGCATGACACCACGACGGGTCATCACGCGGGGCGCGAACGTGGCGTCCAGGTTGGGCGCGATGTTCCAGTAATAGGGCAGCGTGAAATCGAAGCCGACCACGTTGGAACTGCCGAAGGTGGGCGCCAGCAAACCGCTCTTGCGCTGGTTGTTCAGCGAAAAATCCAGCCAGGGCGTGTAGAACAGGGGCACGTCCTTGAACACCACCTTGGCCGACTTGCCCTCCCCGACCTCACGGTCATAGTCCAGCGTCAAATCTTCCACTTTTGCGTACCAGTCGCGCTGGTCGGCACGGCAGGTGCTGTAATCCGCGTTGGCAAGGCGAACGCGGCGTTCGCCCAGGAAATCGATGCGCTCGGCGGTGCCGCGCGCAACCATGGCCTGGCGCAAGCTACCCGGCGGCGGCTCGCGGCGAATTTCGTAAGTTGCCTGGTTGGCATGACCGACGTAACGATCGATCTGCAGCTGCAGTTCGGGCGTCGTCACCTTGTCCGCATCGCGCTGCAACACGACATTGCCGCGCGCATGCAATTCGTCGGTGACCGGAAAGTACACGATGTCGTCGGCGCTCAGGGTGGCGTTTGCCTTGCGCAACTCCGCAGCGCCTTCGAGATGAAGTTCCTCGTCGATATGCCCCGATATGCGCTCGGCACTCACATACGTGGGCGCGTTTTCGCGCGATGTGGGCGCCGCCGCGACGCTGGCGCTTTGCAAGGCGAGCGGCGGCAGCGCCGCAGTCGGGGCAGCGGCCGGAGCAGCCGCCGGCGCGGCGGGCGCGGCGGCCGGCGCGGCCGGGCCGGGCAGCGGCTGTGCCACCCCGGCCGGCGGCACTGCGGGCCTTGCGGTGGCCGTCCGCGCGGGCGCTGCGGGAAGTTCGGCCGGCGCAGCCTGCGCGGCCGGCGCCGGCTTCTCGGACGCAGACGGTGCCGCGGCGGCCGGTGCCAGCCGGGCCGGCGGTGCGACCGGCTGCACCGCCGCAGCGGCCGGCGCAGCCGGCGCGGCCGCAGCAGGCGGAGCCGCGGTCGACGGCACGGCGGCGGCCGGGGCTCGCGGCGCGGCGGCGGCCGGCTCAGGCGGCGCGGCAGGCGGCGCGGCAGGCGGAACGGCGCCCAGCAGCGCCGGGTCGATCTGCAGCGGCGGCAGCGTGGCCGCCGAACACCAGCTACCCGACAGACAACACAGGGCCAGCGTCAGGGATTTGGGTTGCAAGGATGCGCTAACGCTGCGTCTGCTGATCCGTTCGTGGCTCATTCTTCACAACATTCGCTAATGTTTCGTGCCGCAGCATTGCGGGCGGAAATACGGGCAACGGCGCCGCCCTCGCGGTGTCGGGGAAAAATGCAAGGGGAATCCTCCCTGACTAGTACGCTGCGCATTTCCGGCCTATGCAACATGGACTCATTCTGTTTGGTTCCGGCCAGGCCAGGCCAGGCTCGGGGAATACCGATCTGCGCTCGCCGGCACCGGCGCGGTTAGCGCCGACGGCACACGCACTACGGGCATCGCCCCGCCTTGGTAAAATCGCGATTTTAGCATTTTCAGACGCCGCGCCACCCATGCATACGACCACCACCGCCAGCGCCGACCCGCGCAAGGATGCCATCGCCGCCTGGCTCGCCGGGCTGTTTCCGGACCGCCAGGCCGAATTGTCGGCCGCTTCCGAAGACGCCAGTTTCCGCCGCTACCTGCGCGCCCGGTTTGCCGACGGCACCAGCTATGTGGTCATGGACGCTCCGCCCGAGCGTGAAAATTGCCGCGCCTGGCTGGCCGTGCAGCAATTGTTCGAAGCAGCCGGTGCGCACGTGCCGCACGTGCATGCGGCAGACCTCGAGCGCGGATTTTTGCTGCTGTCCGATCTGGGCAATACCACCTACCTGGCCGCGCTCGACGCCGGCAATGCCGCCTCGCTCTACCTCGACGCCATCGACACGCTGATCCGCATCCAGCGCGCGAGCCGGCCCGGCGTATTGCCCGAATATGACCGCGAGCGCCTGCTGGCCGAAATGGAACTGTTCCCGGTCTGGTACATGGGCCGCCACCTCAAGCGCACGCCGCAGGGCAGCGAAGCGGACACCCTGTACGACATGTTCGAGCGCCTGCTCGCGGTAAATCTGGCCGAACCGCAGGTATACGTGCATCGCGACTATCACAGCCGCAATCTCATGGTGGCGGCGCCCGCTCCCGGCGTGCTGGATTTCCAGGACGCCGTGTATGGCCCGATCAGTTACGACCTGGTGAGCCTGTTCAAGGACGCCTATATCAGCTGGGACGAAGAACGGACGCTGGACTGGCTCATCCGCTACTGGGAGCGCGCGCGCAAGGCCGGGCTGCCGGTGCGCGCCGATTTCGCCGAATTCCACCGCGACTACGAATGGATGGGCGCGCAGCGCCACCTCAAGGTGCTGGGCATATTCGCG
>JAEUNN010000371.1 GCA_016791085.1 Rhodocyclaceae bacterium
CCCGGTGCAGGGCGCAGCCTCGATCGTCGATCCGGACGGCCGTACCGATGTGTATTGGGATCACTTCAGCGAAGACGTGACCGGCAGTTCGCTGTACGCCTGGGCCAAGCAGGCATTCGGCACCATTGCGACCGAGAAGGACTCGGTCTACACCTTCTCCGAGGTGCGTGCCGGCGACGACATCGATATCGGTCACGTCGACGGTGCCGACTCGTATGTCGGTAAGGAAAACCGCCTGTACCGGACCACGACGATAGGCGGCACGCCTTATGGTGCAACGGTCGACGAGGAAACCACGCCTTCCACGACCATCGATTTCATCATCAATACCGACGCAGACTGGGCCGGCAAGACGCCACCGGACGGTACGCCGCAAATCTGGCTCACCACCAACGGCTACATCACGGCCACCGAACTGGCCGGCGACATGCTGGTCGGGCACATCAATTCCACCGGCGCGGACGTCACGCTGTACGCGGGCGGCCGCATCATCGATGCGGACACCGACGTCGGCGCAGCCGCGACCGTGGACGTGTCGGGCGTGAACATCTATCTGTACTCCGGCGTCAATGTGGGCGAAACCCCGCAGACGGCCGGCGGCATCGGCGCGCCGAACGACTTCCTCGAGATCAACGTCGACCGCACCAACGCCGCGACGCCGGGCCTGCTGTACGCCTACGACAACAACACCAACGCGCCGACGCATGGCGGCATCTTCATCGACGAGATGAGCGGCAACCTCACGGTGGCCATCGTGCACTCGCTCGAGAACGTGTCGCTGCGCACCGTGGCGGGCTCTATCCTCGACGGCGAGAACGAAACCGTGGCCGACGTGCTCGGCCAGGCCATCGACCTCGATGCCAACGGCGCCGGTGCCAGTATCGGTGCGGTCGGCAACGACCTCGATATCGACTCGCGGCGCGGCTCCACGCAGGGGCTCAGCCTGAATGTCGCCAACGACGACGACGTGGCCCTCGAAGCCACCGCCAACATCTATCTCACCGAGACCGACCAGGATCTGCGGCTGCTGCTGGCGCACAGCTACACCGGCAACATCCGTCTGACGGTGCGCGAAAGCGCCGACCACGACGAGAACCTGCAACTTATCGACCACGGCAGCGCCCGCTTCGCGGAAAGCAACAGCCGCCTGCCGGCGGTGCAGAGCGATGCCGAGCGCATCATCGGCCACGGCACGATTTTCGCCGAAGGCGGCTCGATCACGCTGTACGTGGGCGACGACATCGAGTTCGACGCCAACGCCGATGTGCTGGCCAAGAACGCGATCAACATCTACGGCGACGCCAATGCGACCGACGGCACGCTAAGTGCCGCCGACCCGGACGCGACCTTCGGCACGAACATGGTGCTGCGCGGCCGCATCATCGCCAACGCCAACGTCACGGCGGGCAATAACGGGGTGAGCGCAACCGGCGACCCGGCGATGGGTACGGCCCAGCCGACCTACACCGCGCCGGGCGGCGTGATCACGAGCATTTTCGGCAATGACGACGTGGACACGATCCAGTTCGGCGACCCGACCGGCAAG
>JAEUNN010000389.1 GCA_016791085.1 Rhodocyclaceae bacterium
TGATCGAACTGATCGTGGTGATCATCATTCTGGGCGTGCTGGCGGCAGCAGCGGTACCGAAATTCGTCGATCTATCTACCGATGCGCGCAATTCCGCGGCGTCCGGCGTGGCGGCCGCAATCGCCTCGGGCTCGACCATGAATTACGCCGGCCGCAAAGCCGGCAAAGCCACCGCCACCGCGGTGGCGGATGCCAACGTTTGCACGGCTGCGATCCTGGGTACCTTTCTGAATGGCGGCTCGGTGTCGCTGTCCGACTCCTCGTCGCCGCCGGCCACGCCCACCGACAAGGACTTTCTGGTGAGCGGCACGGGCGCCTGCAACGGCGCCAGTGCGGACGGCACCACCGTGTCTTGCAACATCACGGCGGCCAAAGGCACGGGCAATAGCGCCCAGTCCGCGACCGTGGTGTGCGCGAGCTGATACACGGGAAATTCGCCATGCGCCCCGGAACGGCCGCCGCCTGTGCGGCCGTTTTTCATGGCACGGCGGCGCGCGGATTCAGCCTGGTCGAACTGATCGCAGTGATGGCCATCGCCGGAATTCTGGCCGTGGTGGCCCTGCCGCGCTTCACCGACCGCGGCGCTTTCGACGTGCGCGGATATTCCGACCGGCTGGCCGCCGCCACGCGCTACGCGCGCGCCCAGGCGGTCACGACGCGGCGCAAGGTGTGCGTGGTATTTGCCGCGAATAGCGGCCTCGCGCCGGGCATATACGCAGCCGGCGCGCCGGGCAACACGTCCGCTTGCACCATCGCGGTGGTTGATCCCACCAGCGGCAGCGCATTTCGTTTCGTCGCACCCACCGGTACCGGCCTCAGCGCCACGTCCGCGCAAGTCGATTTCGATGCGCTGGGGCGCCCGGTCGCGCCGGGTGCGAACGTCACGGTGACCGTCACGGGCGGCGGCGACACACGCGGCTTCGTGATCGAAGCGGAAACCGGCCATGTGCACCCATGACCCCGCGCGCAAGCGCCGCCGCAGCGGGAGCGCCCGGTGAGCCGGCCGGCCAGGACTGGCGCCCGGCGCCAGCGCGGCGTATCCCTGCTCGAACTGCTCATATTTATCGTCGTGGTGAGCGTGGCCGTGGCCGGGGTGCTGTCGGTACTGGATTTGACGGTACGTAAAAGTGCCGACACCTTTGCTCCCAGCCAGGCGCTGGCCGTCGCCGAAGCCCTGCTGGAGGAGGTCGAACTCGCCGCATACACCTGGTGCGACCCGGCCGATGCCAATGTGGATACGGCGACCAGCGCCGCGGGCTGCGCCAGCCTCGCGGAGTCGTCCGGCCCCGAAGCGGGCGAGTTGCGGCCTTTCGATAACGTCAATGATTACGACGGCTACAGCATGAATGGCATCCGCGATTTCACGGGGGCGAGCATTCCGGCGCTGGCCGCCTACAGCGCGCAAATATCGGTGCAGCCCGCGACACTCAATTCCATCGCGGCGGCCAGCGGCGCCGCCTTGCGCATCACCGTGAGCGTGAGCGGCCCGGGCGGCACGCAAGTGGTTCTGGAAGGCTGGCGCACCCGCTATGCGCCCAATGCGCGGCCATGAAGCGCGCCCGCTCACGGCCGCAAGCCCGCCCCGCGCCGCGACTGCAGCGCGCGTTCACGCTGGCCGAAATGCTCATCGTGATGGTCGTGACCGGCATCGTCGCCGCCGTGGTCGCGGTATTTTTGCGTGCGCCCATCCAGGGCTATTTCGACAGCGAGCGGCGCGCGCGCCTGGCCGCCGGTTTGCATACGGCCGCCGGGCGCCTGCAGCGCGACCTGCGCCTTGCCCTGCCCAATAGCGTGCGCGTGGCCCAGGTGGGTGCAATCACCTACCTGGAATTTCTGCAGACCAGCGGCGGCGGCCGCTACCGGGCCGAGCCCGGCGCGGCCGGCAGCGGCGACATACTCGACTTCACCGCGGCCGACACAAGTTTCGACGTGCTGGGCGCGACGCCCGCGGCGCAGGCGGGGCAATACGTGGTGGTGAGCAATTTCGGGCCGGGCAGCGCCAGCGACGCCTATGCCGGCAACGCCGCGCAACTGACCGCGGTGGGCGCCGCGAATTTCGCCATCGCGGCCACGCGCTTCGTGCTCGCCTCGCCGTCCAATCGCTTCCAGGTCGTGGAAACTCCGGTTACCTATGAATGCAATCCGGCGGCGGGCAGTTTGCGGCGCTACAGCGGCTATGCCCTGTCGGCAAGCCAGCCGCAGCCACCGGCGGGAGTCGCGGGGACGCTGCTGGCCAACCAGGTCAGCGCTTGCAGCATGAGCTACGACGCCAATCCGGCGGCCCGCCGCATGGGCACGGTGGTGCTGCAACTCGCCTTGTCCGAAGGCGGGGAAACGCTCACGCTGTTGCAGCAGGTTCATGTGAGCAACCAGCCGTGATGCCGGTCGCGCGCGCAAACGGGTTTTCGCTGATTTCGGCGCTATTTCTGGTGGTCGTGCTGGCCGCTCTGGGGGCCTATGCCTTGAGCGTGGCAGGGCTGCAACATGCCGGCGCAGCGGGAGAATTTCTCGCCAGCCGCGCCTACCAGGCCGCCCGCGCCGGGCTGGAATGGGGGCTGTACCAGGCCGCCAACGGCAGTTGCGCGGCGGCCGACTTCAGCCCCGGCGGCACGCTCGCGGAATTTACCGTGAGCGTGCGCTGCAGCGCCGCCAGTTACGACGAACTGGGCAAAACCGTGGTGATCCATTCCATCACCGCCACCGCCTGCAACAAACCTGCGCCGGCCTGCCCCAACGACGCGGCCGGGCAGGGCTATGCCGAACGTCAGTTGAGCGCCACCTTCGAGCGCTGAGCGGGTTTTCGCGCGTGGCGCCGGCATTCCGGCCGGCAGGTTTCGCGCTGCGAGCCTGCGCGCCGATGCCGCGCGTGGCCGGCTTGGGGCGCGCCTCGCATCGTTTTCGGT
>JAEUNN010000391.1 GCA_016791085.1 Rhodocyclaceae bacterium
TTGCCCGGCAGGGCCGCCGCCACGATGGCGGCGCTGCCGCCGTCGAGCAGTACGTGCAGGCGCGGCAATCCGGCTTGCGGTCGTATCAGGTCTGCTGCCGCGGCGCCGTGCGACAGCGCCGGGGCCAGACTTCTGGCCAGCGCGGACAATTCGCGCGCGGCATCGGTGTAGGCGGTTTCAACCACCATGCCGGAGTAGGCGGGGGCCAGCTGTGCGGCCGCCGCAAGAATTTCCTCGACGCGGCGGCCCGGCTCCAGCTCGCGCAGTTCGGCGCCCATGAGTAACAGCTGGCGCGCAAATACCAGTTTCGACAGGGCCGGCGGGCGCGTATCGGGCAAGCTCGCGTCGTGCGCGATCCACTGCACCAGCGCGCTGGCAGGACGCGCGACGCAATAACCCTGCCATTCCGCGTGTGCGAGCGTATGGCTCAATTCCTGCGCGCACTCCTTTTCGAATCCTTCGCGGCAATACAGCAACAGCCCGCGCGCGCTGGCCTGGATTTGCCGCGCGCCCGCTGCGGGCGCCAGGCGTTTGTCATTAGATGGGGGCATGGCTGGGCGGTTTTCGTTTGGCAGGCATAGAATGGTTAAGCGTCAACGCGCGGCTCCGGCAGTCCGTTGTAGCCCTGCCGCGCGGCTTTGGCGGCGCGCCGAGGCAGCACAGCGCGTGCTGCCGGCCGGCCTGAAGTTCGAACGTCTGCACCATGCTAGCGGGTTCAAGGACATGCACTATCGCCGGCTCGGCACGAGCCAACTTGAAGTTTCGGAAATTTGTCTGGGTACGATGACCTTCGGGCAGCAGACGGCGCTGCCCGATGCCCATGCGCAACTCGATTTTGCCTGCGCGCAGGGTATCAATTTCATAGACTGCGCGGAAATGTACCCGGTGCCGACGCGCGCGGAAACCTCCGGCCAGACCGAATCCATCGTCGGAGCCTGGTTGCAGCGCCAGCCGCGCGACAAACTGGTCGTCGCGACCAAGGCCGCTGGTCCGGCGCGCTCGCTGCACTGGATACGCAACGGGCCGCGCGCGCTGGACCGCGCCAATCTGCGTGAGGCGCTGGAAGGATCGCTGCGCCGCCTGCGCACGGATTACGTCGACCTCTACCAGTTGCACTGGCCGGAGCGCAATCAGCCGATGTTCGGGCGCTGGAAGTTCGAGCCGTCGCAGGAGCGCGAATGCACCCCCATATTGCATCAGCTCGAAGCGCTTGCGGAATTGCAGGCAGCCGGCAAGTTGCGTTATTTCGGGCTGTCGAACGAACACCCCTGGGGGATCATGGAATTCGTGCGGCTTGCCGATAGTCATGGATTGCCGCGCCCGGTTTCGGTACAAAACGCCTTCAACCTTTTGAACCGCACGTTCGAATATGGTGGCGAAGAAACGATCTACCGCGAAAATCTCGGACTGATCGCTTATTCTCCGCTCGCCTTCGGCCTGCTTACGGGAAAATATCTGCTCAACCCGCAGGCGGCCGGGCGCATCAAGCTGTTTCCGGGCTTCGCGGCGCGCTACGAAAAGCCGGGTGTGGGGCCGGCCGTGCAGGCATACGCCGACCTCGCGACGCGTTTGGGGATGGCGCCGGCGGCATTGGCACTGGGGTTCTGCCGCCAGCGCTGGAGCGTCGCGAGTACCATAGTCGGCGCCAGCGATTTGCCCCAACTGGAAGAAAATCTGTCATGCTGGCAGACGCAACTAAGTGCGGATGCGCTGCGCGACATCGACGCCGTACATCTGCGCCACACGAATCCGGCGCCATGAGTTCAGGATTTTTCGAGTGTGCCGGCGGTCCGATGCTTGCGGACTGATTAGGTAAATCTAAAGGGGCAGCGCGGCAATTTATCGGCGTGCTGCGCAGGGCGATGGGTAGGTAAGTCGTGTCGAACGGTCAGATCAGGGAAATCGTGGCGGTTGCTTCACTGCGTACGGGAATGTTCGTGTTCGAACTCGACCGTCCGTGGCTGGATACTCCATTCCTGCTGCAAGGCTTCCTGATCGAAGAGCAAAGCCAGATCGACGACCTGCGGAAATTCTGCCGCTT
>JAEUNN010000402.1 GCA_016791085.1 Rhodocyclaceae bacterium
TACAGGTTTATGCCGAACGCGGTCCGGACCGCAGCCAGGTGGTCAAAGTCACTGAAGCCACGCTGACCTACGTCGCCCTGAACGCTGACGGCAGCAAGCGCGCCTTGCCGCCCGAGTCGTAAAAAAACCCACGCGCGCCCCGCCTGGAGCGCCCGCCGCGCAGCATCTGCTTGCGCGGCGCGGCATTCTGGTTTGAAATCCTTTATGAAGGGACATGCCGCGCCTGCGGCATGTCAGCTTGAGCCGGCGCTCGATACGGCTCATCACAAAGAGGGGGTACAGCATGTCCATCCAACGCAAGTCGCTGCGCCTGCTGCCCGCACTCGTTGCGGCAGTCTGCGCAAGTTCTGCCGGCGCAGCCGGATTCGCGCTGCTGGAACAGAACGCGAGCGGCATAGGCAACGCCTATGCCGGCACCGCAGCGTCCGCCGAAGACGCCAGCACGATCTATTTCAATCCGGCCGGCATGGCTTTCCTGCCTGCGGGCAACATGCATTTTGCGGGCAGCATCGATCTGGTGCGGCCCAGCTCCAAATTTCACGACGAAGGTTCGGCCCCGCCCACCGGCTATCCCGCGCGCGGCGGCGAGGGCGGCGACATAGGCGGCTGGAACGTGGTGCCGGCCGCGTTTTTCGCACTGCGCGTCAATGACAAGATCAGCCTGGGTCTGGGTCTGGGGGCGCCGTTCGGCTTGAAGACGGAATACGACAGCGACTGGAAAGGCCGCTTCCAGGCCACCAAGTCGGAAATCAAAACCATCAACCTCAATCCGTCCATTTCATTCCGGCCCAACGAGCGCATGGCATTCGGACTGGGCATCAATTATCAGAAATTCGATGCGGACCTGCGCAACCAGGCGCGCATCGGACCGGCAATTGAAACCGCCGTCAAGGTCGAGGGCGATGACAGTTCATGGGGCTACAACCTGGGCGCGATGTACCAGGTGTCGAACGCCATGCGCGTCGGTGTGAGCTATCGCTCCGCGATCAAATACCGCCTTGAAGGCAGGGTTTCCGCCGATGCGCCGATACCGGTGCTGAATACCGGGGTCCATGCCGACGTCAAGGTGCCGGACAGTTTCACGCTCAGCGTGGCGCAAAAGCTCAACGACAAGTGGGAAATGCTGGGCGACCTGCAATGGACGGGCTGGTCGAGTCTGCAGGAACTGGCCATTTATCGCAGCGACGGTACCTTGCTTACGCGCGAAGTCCTGGAATGGCGCGATACGTTCCGCATCGCGCTGGGCGGCAATTATCGCTATAACGACGCCTGGAAACTGCGCTTCGGTCTGGCTTACGATCAGTCGCCGGTGGGCGACTCGCACCGCTTGCCGCGCCTGCCCGACAACGACAGGTTCTGGATTTCCGGCGGCGCGCAATGGAAGCCGGCCGGCATGGCGGGTGTCGTCGATATCGGCATCGCCTACCTGTTCATGCGCACGCCGACCATTAACAACAATCAGGGCAACCTGGTCGGAAAAGGCTTGTTGAGAGGCGACTATGACTCCAACGTGCTCATACTGGGCGCGCAATATTCGCAAAGTTTCTGAAGCTCCCGCGCGCCGGCCGGCGCGTGGCGCATAATTTCAGGCCGCGCCGTGAGCGCGGCCTTTCTATTTGCCATTACCCGCCGCAGGAGTTACGCGCATGAACGATACCGTCCAGCTATCCGTCGCAGCCGGCGTGGCGACCTTGCGCCTGAATCGCCCGGCGCAACTCAATGCCCTGTCGGCCGACATGATGCAGGCCCTGCGCGGCGCCAGTGTAGCCGCCGCGGCCCATCCCGAGGCGGCGGTAATCGTGATCGAAGGCGCCGGCAGTCATTTCATGGCGGGCGGCGACATACGCGAATTCCACTCGCACCTGCACCTCGATGGGGCGGCCCGGCTGGAAACCTTCCGGGCCATGATAGAACAATGGATCAACCCGGCCGTGGCGGCACTGCGCGACGCACCGCAACCCGTGATCGCCAAGGTGCGCGGCGCCTGTGCCGGCTTCGGGCTGTCGCTCATGCTCGCCTGCGACTTTGCGCTGGCCGCCGACGATGCGGTGTTCACGACCGCCTATGCGCAGATCGCGCTGGCGCCGGACGGCGCGCAAACCTGGTTTTTGCCGCGCATCGTGGGCAGCCGCAAGGCCACTGAACTGCTCATGCTGTCGGAGCGGCTGTCCGCCGCCCAGGCGCTGGAACTGGGGCTGGTCAATCGCGTGCTGCCGGGCGCGGAACTGGACGCCGCGGTGGCCGCGCTGGCCGCGCGCCTGGCCGCCGGACCGCGCCAGGCTTATGCGGAAATGAAACGCCTGCTGCGCCAGTCGGGCAGCGCCGATCTGGCCCCGCAATGTGCCGCCGAAGCGCTGGCATTTGCGCGCTGTGCCGCCGGCGCCGATTTCGACGAAGGCATTACGGCATTTCTGGAAAAGCGCAAGCCGCGGTTTTCGGGCCGCTGAACCGGCCCGCCTAGTGCCGGCTAGCGCGCCGCCTCGCTGGCGGCTTGCAGCGCCTCGCGCAGCACGCTCAGGTCGCCGATGTGGTTGGACAGCACCAGTATGAGCCGCGCGTCCAGCGCGGCGCACTGTTCGGCGTCGAGATCGCGGTAGGCCGCGTTGAGCAATTCGTAAAATTCGTCGCCGCAATCGTAGTCGTGCTCGCTGCGGCGCGCCGGGTCGTGGAAATTCGGGTCGAGTATCAGGGGCATGCAGGCCATCTCCGGGCGGCGCGCACGGCGCGCGGCTGCCTATTGTCGCATTTCGCGCCGTGGGTTCAAGCGCTTGCGTGCGGCGCGTCGATGTGCACCTCGTGCCCGGCCGCGCCCAGCACGGTCAGGCTGTGCGCGGGCAGGTGCAGGGCGCGCCGGCCCTCGTGCCAGCCCGCCGCAGCCGGCGCGGCCGCGCTCGCCAGCAGCACCTGCCATAGTCCGCCGGGCAAGGTGAAGTCGGTCCCGTAGCCGTGCGAATTGATGAGCAGCAACAAGGGCGCCTTGCTCTTCGGCGGCCGCGCGATCAGGCAGCCCAGCACGTGGCGGTCCGGCAGGTGCCAGCTGTCGTGGGCGACGCCGTCGCCATGGGTATCTATCCAGGACAGATCGGCCAGGCCGTGCACATCCTGCACGCCGTCGTACCAGCGGTCGGCGTGCAAGCCGGCGGCGCGGCGCAGCCGCAGCACGCGCGCCGTGAAATCTATCAAGTCGTCGTCGGCGCGCGACCAGTCCAGCCAGGTCGTGACATTGTCCTGGCAATAGGGGTTGTTGTTGCCGCGCTGGCTGTGGCCGAATTCGTCGCCGGCCGCCAGCATGGGCGTGCCCTGGGCGAGCAGCGTGGTGGCCAGCAGCGCGCGCTTGACCTGGCGCCGGCGCGCGCTGATGGCGGCGTCGTCGCTCGGACCTTCGACGCCGAAATTCGCGCTGTGGTTATGCGCATGGCCGTCGCGGTTATCTTCGCCGTTGGCATGGTTGTGCTTGTGCTCGTAGCTCACCAGGTCCGCCAGCGTGAAGCCGTCGTGCGACACGCAATAATTCACGCTGGCCGAAGGCATGCGCCCGCGCGGCTGGAATATGTCCGACGAGCCGCACAGGCGCAGCGCGAAATCGCCGCGCGTGCTGGCGCGATGCACCCAGAATGCGCGCATGGTGTCGCGGAAGCGGTCGTTCCACTCCAGCCAGCCGGGCGGAAATGCGCCGAGTTGGTAGCCGCTGTGGCCCACGTCCCAAGGCTCGGCAATCAGTTTGAGGCGCGACAGCAAGGGGTCCTGCGCGATGGCCGAGAAAAACGCCGCGCGCGCGTCGAAGCCGTGGTCGCCGCGCCCCAGCACCGGCGCGAGGTCGAAGCGGAATCCATCGACGTGCATGTCGCCGGCCCAGTAGCGCAAGCTGTCCATGACCAGCTGCAGCACGCGCGGATGCCGCAGATCGAGTGCATTGCCGCAGCCGCTCACGTTTTCGTAATGCATGCGCGCATGCGGCGGCAGGCGGTAATAACTGGCGTTGTCTAGGCCGCGGAAACTTAGTGTCGGTCCGTGTTCGTTGCCCTCGGCGGTGTGGTTGTACACCACGTCCAGAATCACCTCGATGCCTGCGGCATGGAGGCGGCGCACCATGGTGCGGAATTCGTCGCGCGCGGACCGCCCGTCCGTCGCCGAGGCGAGGCGCGGATCCGGGCAGAAAAAACCTATCGTGTTGTAGCCCCAATAGTTGCTCAGCCCCTGTTCGACTAGCCGCTGTTCGTCCAGGCACTGATGCACCGGCAGCAAATTGACGGCGCTTACGCCCAGGCGCCGCAGGTGCGCGATGGACGCCTCGCTGGCGAGCCCCGCGTAAGTTCCGCGCCAAGCCGGCGGCACGCCTTCGAGCAGCCGCGTGTAGCCGCGCACATGCACTTCGTAGAGCACCGTGTCGGCCAGCGGCGTATGCAGATGGCCGTCGCCCTGCCAGTCGTAGTGGTCGGCCACCACGCGCGCCTTCAAGGCCACGGCGGCGTTGTCGGCGCTGTCCATGTGGCCCGGGTGGTGCAGGTCGGCGCCGAAATGTTCGTCGTGCCAGGCGTAGCGGCCGACGATTTCGCGCGCGTAGGGGTCCAGCAGCACCTTGTTGGGATTGCAGCGATGTCCGCGATCGGGCCACCACGGGCCATGCACGCGCAGTCCATACACGAGGCCCGGCGCCGCGCCCGGCAGGTAGGCGTGCCAAATGTCGTGGGTGTGGCCGGGCATGGGGGTGCGCGACAATTCCTGCCGGCCCTCGGCATCGAACAGGCACAGTTCCACGCGCTGTGCTGCATGCGAAAACACCGCGAAATTGACGCCGGCGCCATCGCTATGGGCGCCCAGCGGCCAGGCGCGGCCGGGCTGCAGGGTGTTCAGCTTTTCCATGCGCCGGCGGCCGGGCGGGCCGCATACATGCGCACAGCGCGGCAGGGCGCGGCGACTGACGGGCGAATGCGGGTACTCCCGCGCGTCATGATGGGCGGCTCGCAAACGTAATCATGCACGCCATGCTACACCCTGCGCCAAGCCATCCGGCGCGGCAAAGTGCCGCGCCGGATGTGCCTGCGGCATGCGGCATTCAGGATCGCATGCCCTGCTCGACCGCCCACACGGCGGCTTCCACACGAGAGCGGAAATTGAGCTTTTTGAGCAGATTTTTGATGTGCACCTTGACCGTGCCCTCGGCGATTTCCAGGTCGCGCGCAATGAGCTTGTTGGACAGCCCGGTGGCGAGGCAGCGCAGGATGGAGCGCTCGCGCTCGGTCAGCGCGGACAGGCTGCGCCCGGCGGCCTGGGTTTCGGCGCGCAAGGCCGCGGCCAGCAGGCCGCCCAGGTTGTCGCTGATCGCGACGCGGCCGGCAATGGCGGCAGCCAGCGCGTCGAGCAAAGCTTCCGGCTCCATGTCCTTGAGCAGATAGCCGTCGGCGCCGGCCCGGATCGCCGCGACGATGTCGTCCGGGTGATCGGATACGGTCAGGATGATGATGCGCGCGCCGCAACCCGCATCGCGCAGTGCGCGCAGTGTGGCGATGCCGCCCATACCTTTCATGTTGAGATCGAGCAGGATGAGGTCGGGATCGAGTTGCTGCGCCAGTTCCACCCCGTCGCGGCCATTGGACGCCTCGCCTATGAGGCGCAGGCCGGGATCCATGGCGACCAGTTGCGCCACTCCCTTGCGAAACAGCGGATGGTCGTCGATCACGATGAGGCTGGTCGTGTCGGCAGTCTGGGTCATTGCTGTTCCTCGCTGTAGGACGCCGCGCCGCGTTTCATTCGAAGCGCGGCTGTGCGGAAAACTCCATATATACGCGTGTGCCGCCTTCGGCGCGCGGGCTGATTTCGAGCTCGCCACCCAGGCTTTGCGCGCGGTCACGCATGATCGCCATGCCGTAATGATGGGGGCGCATGCGCGCGTTGCCAAGCCCGCGGCCGTCGTCCTCGACTACCACGCTGACGCGCCCGTCACGGCAATCCAGGCCGATGTACACGTGTTCGGCGGCGGCATGGCGCTCGATATTGTTGAGCGCTTCGCGTACCACCTGCAGCACGTGTATTTCCTGCCCGCTGCGCAATTGCTGCGCGCCCAGGCGATTTTCCAGCCGGATGGCGAGGCGCGCGCGGCGCGAAAATTCTTCCACGGCGGCTTCCAGCGCACCCGCCAGGCCACCGCGGTCTATGCGCAGCCGGAACGTGGTGAGCAGTTCGCGCAGCTGGCGGTGCGCGTCGTTGAGGCCGACTTTAAGCTCTTCCACGGCGTCCTGCACCTGGTCCTGCCGTTCGCCGCGCGCGAGCAGACTGTTGATGCGGGCGACCTGGATTTTCTGGTAGGCCAGCGCCTGTGCCAGCGAATCGTGCAGTTCGCGCGCGATCACCGCACGCTCGTCCTGCAGCGCCATGCGGTGGCGCGCCTCGGCGCGCTCGCGGGCCGCCAGCGCGGCGCCGATATGCCGCCCTACGGCCTCGACCAGTTGTTGCGGCCCGCGCTCTGCAGCGTCACCCGCGGGCAGCACGAATTGCAGGTAGCCATAGTTGCGCCCGCCATCTGCCAGCGTCACACGGAAGGGCGGCGCCGTGCCCGGCGCGCTGGATACGGCCGCTGCCGCGGCGCCGGCACTGGTGACGCAAAACAGTTCCGCGCCGGATTCGTCGCAGGCGCACAGGATGCCGTCCCGCGCGCCGGTCACGGTTTCGGTCTGGCGCAATACCTGGCGCAAGGCGTCGGGGGTCGCCGAGGCTTCGGCCAGGGTGCGCGTGGTGTCATAGAGCAGCGCGAGCGCCTGGTTGCTGCGCTCCAGCTGTTCGGTCTTGTCCAGCACGCGGGCTTCCATGCCGGCGTAGATGCCGGACAGGTCGCGCACCATGAAGTTGAATGCTTCACCCAGTTCGCCCAGGTCGCTGCCGCCGTGGGGCGCCACGCGCACGGAAAAATCGCCGCGCCGCACGGCGGCCGCGCATTGCAGCAGATCGGCCAGCGGCGCGAGCACGCGGCGCTGGATATTGCGCGCCATGACCAGCGTGACCACGCACAGCAACAGCAGCGAGCCCGCCTGCAGCGCACGCAGCGTGGTGAGCTTGGCTTCCAGGTCCAGCTCTATGAGCTTGACCAGACGGTCGATGCGCGCCACCTGTTTTTCTATGTGCGGCGCAATCTGCAGCGCGGCCTCGGACGGCCCGGTGTCGAGCAGCGATAGCGCGAGCGGGCGAAAACTGTCTTCCCAATAATCGCCGACCGCGGTGTAGCTCGCGTGCAGCGCCGCCGTGCGCTCTTCCGGCAGCGTGGCGAGCAGGGTCGGATTGGCATAGCGCGCGGAAAATCCGTCCAGCGCACGGCGCACCGCCGCGCCGCGGCGCTCGGGCGAACCCGGTTGCGCAAGTTCCACGCCTATCGCGTAAGTCTGCATGCGCAGGGACCCGGCCACGTTGATGGCGCCGGCCTGCCCTGCCGACTGCCGCAGGATGTAGGCCGACGCAAGGATGAACACGCCCGCCAGCACGGCGATGGCCGCGATCGACACACCCAGATGCGTGACGATAGAGCGCCGCCAAGGCGGCGCTGCGCCGGCGCCGGCGCGCGCGTCAGTAGGTGGGCTGTCGGCCAATCAGGGAACTCCCTCCAGGTAGCCGCGCCGGCCAGGTGCGGCGCGAGTTTGCGCATGCTACCGCAAGCCGGGCGGCTCAAACGCCCCGACTATTAGTAGGTAGGCCGAAGCTTTCCGGCATCCCGGCGGAATTCTCGCCGTGCTGCGTCACACGAAAAAAACCCATATACGGTTCAACGACTTGAAAACGTCGACCCCGAGCGGCCGTACTACCACTTTGGTTGTAGCTGCAGTGCCGCATGGAAACCCCGGGAGCCCGAAAGTTTGTGACCCTTGTCAACAAATGGCACGAAAACGCTTTCTAAACTTGGGTTTGAACTTCCCGGTGCCGCCATGCTTGCGATGCGGCACCTCCGGCCGGACGTCCGCGCGCCGCAAGCGCGCACC
>JAEUNN010000433.1 GCA_016791085.1 Rhodocyclaceae bacterium
CGCGGAAATGCGCGCCAGGCGCGGCGCGGAAAAAGCCGCGGCGCCGCGCAATTTGAGTATTTCGGGCATGGGGAGAAAATTGAGCGCGTTGGATGGGCGGGCCGAATTATAACGGACCAGGGCGCACGGCCCGCCGCCCGGGGTGCCCTATCCGGCGCGGAAAACCGCCGCCTGCGCTGCCCTGGCGCCGGTGCGCGCGGCGCCGGCAAGGGCGCCAGCACGGCGTCGCGTGCGCCGCAGCCGGGCAGCGTCAGCGCGGGCCAGGCGCCAGCGCTGCTGCCAGCGCAGTTCAGGCCGGCGCACGCCGCCATGCCGCGAGCGCCGCGGCGACCGCCATGCCCAGGGCACCGGCAACACAAAAAGCCCAGCCGGCGCCGCCAAACTGCCACAGCGCGCCGAACGCCAGCCCGGCCGGAATTGCGGTGGCACCCAGCACGGCGTTGTACCAGCCATATACCGTGCCGCGTCCGCCCGCCGCCGCATGCTGGCCTATGAGCGCGCGTTCGGCGCCCTCGCACAGCCCGGACAGCGCGCCATAGGCGACCGCGGCGATCCAGAATTCCGCGGCCTTGCCGGGCCAGGCCAGCACCACCAGGCCGCCGGCCAGCATGAACCAGCCGGCCGCGGTGGCGCGGCGGTGGCCGAGCCGGTCGGACAGATGTCCGCCATAAATGCTGGCGAACGATTTGGCCAGCATCATCGCGGCCCAAATGACCAGCAGCGCGGCGCTGTCCAGCCCGAGTTCGTACCCGCGCAGCACCACGAAAGTTTCCGAGGCACGCGCGAAATTGAACATGCCGACCAACAGGAAGGTGTGCTGCAGCGGGCCGGACAAATTGCGCCAGACCAGTTTGGGCGGCACCGCCGCGGCCGGCAGCGTGGCACGCGCATCGCGTATGCCGAATGCGGCGAGCAGCACCACGGCCACGCCCGGCACGGCCGACCAGAGGATCACCTGCCCGAGCGGGATGGCCTGGGTGGCCAGGATGGCCGCCGCGCAAAGCGCCCCGGCCGCGGCACCGGCGTTGTCCATGGCGCGCAGCAGGCCGAACGCGCGCCCGCGCAGACTCAGGTCGGTCACGTCGGCCAGCAGCGCATCGCGCGGCGCGGTGCGCAAACCTTTGCCGACGCGGTCGAGCGCGCGCAAAAACAGCAATTGCGGCCACAGCGCAACCAGCCCGAACAAGGGCCGCACCAGGTTGGAAACGCCATAGCCGGCCACGATGAACGCTTTGCGCCGGCCACCCAGCAAATCCGACCAGCGCCCCGACCATAGTTTGAGCAGGGCCGACACGGCTTCCGCACTGCCCTCGATGAGCCCCAAGGCGATCGGTCCGGCCCCGAGCACCCCGGCCAGCAGCAAAGGCACCAGCGGCGTCACCATTTCGGAGGCCACGTCATTGAAAAAGCTGACCAGGGACAGCACGAAGGCAGTGGCGGGTAGACGTTTGCTTTGGGTGGACATGGGCCGCGCCAGCCGGCTCGGGCGACGGAGTTGCGAAGACGATACAATAAGCCGGCCGCGTCCCCGTAGTTGAATGGATACAACAACCCCCTCCTAAGGGGTAGGTCTGGGTTCGATTCCCGGCGGGGGCACCAGATTTCGCTACCACCGCATGCGATCAGGCAGCCCGGCACAGCAAGCCACGGCCGGCTCCGGCCCCCGCACTGGCGGCTGCGCCGACAGCACGCTCCAG
Source organism: Rhodocyclaceae bacterium (assembly GCA_016791085.1). Classification (GTDB taxonomy): domain Bacteria; phylum Pseudomonadota; class Gammaproteobacteria; order Burkholderiales; family Rhodocyclaceae; genus JAEUNM01. Next base: position 1,698 of record JAEUNN010000433.1, read on the forward strand.
GCATGGATGGCATGCGTCGGCGGTGATCGCGCGCTGGTGGGCAAACCGTGGATCGCCCTCCCCGTTCGCCCTGAGCCGCTCGCCTGGCGTCGGGATGCTGGCGAAGGTCGATCCGCCACGGCAGGCAGGCCCGCATTACGCGTGCGGGCACTACCGACGTCCGATTCGTTGCCGCCCGATTGCAATCCTGTACCGGGACGATGCCTTGGTTTGCCCGACCGGCGGGCATTCACAACCACGGCTCCATTCAGTCGCCCAGGCCCGCGCGCGCCGGCAGCGCCGGCACCGGCAGGTACTGGTGGGCGCGCGTCCAGGGCGCGCGGCTGGCCCCGGTACTGCCGGTTTTTTGCGCGAGTATCTGATGGATGCTCATCCAGCCGTGTTCGAAACCCCAGGCGCAGCCGCCCAGGTAAAGCAGCCAGGTACGGTAGCGCTTGGCGCCGGCGATGGCTTCCGCCCGGTCGCGCCGGCTTTCCAGACGGGCGGCCCAGTGCCACAGCGTTTGCGCGTAATGCGGGCGCAGCGATTCGACGTCCGTGGCTTCCAGCCCGGCGCGCGACAGTTCGCGCAGGGCCAGCGCAAGATGCGGCAACTCGCCGTGCGGAAAAATGTAGCGGTGGATAAATTCGCCGCCGCCCATGCCGACCTCGCGGCTGTCCGGGTCCATGGACGTGATGCCGTGATTGAGCGCCCACCCGCCCACGCGCAGCAAGCGCTGTATGGTGGCGAAATACATGGGCAGATTTTTGAGCCCCACGTGCTCGAACATGCCGACGCTGGCGATTTTGTCGAATTCCTGCTGTCCGCGCAGGTCACGATAATCCTGCAGCCGGATTTCGACCTGACCGCGCAGATTTTCGTGCTCCACGCGCCGGCGCGCGTACTCGCACTGATTGTGCGACAGCGTGATGCCGGTGACCTGTACGCCGTAGTGCCGCGCCGCCCAGATGGCCAGCGCGCCCCAGCCGCAACCTATGTCCAGCAGGCGCTCGCCCGGCTGCAACATGAGCTTGCGGCAAATATGGTCGAGCTTGTGTTCCTGGGCGGCATCCAGGCTTTCCTGCCCGGTGTGGAAATAGGCGCAGGAATACACCATGTTGCGGTCCAGCCACAACTCGTAAAAATCGTTGGAAACGTCGTAGTGGTGCCGTACCGCCGCGGCGTCGGAGCGGCGCGTATGCAGCACGCGCCGCCACAGCGGCACGCGCGCGTGCGCGATATCCACGTCGGGCGGACCGGCGAGTTGGGTCGCGACACGGATCATGTCGCGCAGCGCGCCCTGCACCTCGATCCGGCCTTCTATGCAGGCTTCGGCCAGCCTGTGCAAGGTCGGGGAAAAGAACGTGGCGAGTGCCGCGCGCGTGGGCACACGTATCGTGACGCGCGGCGCCGGACCCAGA
>JAEUNN010000442.1 GCA_016791085.1 Rhodocyclaceae bacterium
CGCCCCGCCCGGCATGGAATTCCACAATATGGACACCTTGTTCGGGGAAGTCGTGAAAACCGGCGAACTGGTGATTGCCAATGACGTCACGCACGATGCGCGTGCCGGCGGGGTTCCGCCCGGGCATCCGCCGCTGGTGACTTTCATGGGCGTGCCGATCAAGCTGGGTGGCGTGCTGATAGGCGTGGTCGGACTGGCCAATCGTGCCGGCGGCTACGCGGCCGATCAGGCCTACGAACTCGAGCCGCTGTCCTATACCTTCAGCCAGCTCGTGATCGCGCGCCGCAACGAACAGGCGCGCCGCGACGCCGATTTGCGCCGGCTCGACGCCGAGGCGGAATTGCGCCGTCATCGTGACCGCCTGGCCGAAATGGTCGAAGAGCAGACCGCCCACCTGCGCCATGCCAAGGACGAGGCGGAAGCCGCCAACAAATCCAAATCGGCATTTCTGGCCAATATGAGTCACGAACTGCGCACCCCCATGCACGCCATCCTGAGCTTCGCCAAGTTCGGCGAAAACGGCACCGAGCGTCTGCCGTCGGCCAAGCTCAAGGAATATTTTCTGCGCGTGCGGCAGAGCGGGGAGCGGCTGCTCACTCTGCTCAATGACCTGCTCGACCTGTCGCGCATGGAAGCCGGCGCCATGCCCATGCAATTTTCGCCACATGCCCTGGAAGAAGTGGCGCGCGAGGTGGCTTCCGAACTATCGGCGATTTTTGCGGTGCGCCGGCTGCGCCTGGTCGTGGAGTGCGAGCCCGGCCTGCCGCGCCTCAACATGGATGCTTACCGCATGGCACAGGTGGTGCGCAACCTGCTCTCCAACGCCGTCAAATTTTCGCCCGAGGGCGGCACCGTGAGCGTGCTGATCGGCTCCGACGCAGGCGACAAAGGACTGGTCATGCGCGTGCTCGATGAAGGCGTAGGCATACCGGAAAACGAGCTCGAAGCCATCTTCGACAAATTCGTGCAAAGCTCGAAAACCCATTCCGGCGCCGGCGGCACCGGCCTGGGTCTGGCCATTTGCCGCGAAATTCTGAATGCGCACGGCGCAACCGTCATGGCCTCCAACCGTCCCGGCGGCGGCGCGCAATTTACCGTGCACATTCCCTATGACCGTGTCGCCGCGCTCGAATCCGGCGCGCTCGAACCGGCCGTCGTGCGCCCGATGCGGCGCAATTGAAGCGGAGCCGAAAAAGCCATGCGACATCTTCCGGTGGTGTGCCGCAGTTCGACCACGAACCATGACATATCGATAGGCGAAGCATGATCCACGGATTTGTGCCGTTAATTTCCCGCAAGGTGGATTTTGCCTCCGGCGCCTGCCGGGCGTGGGACGCATGATGCGCATCGCAAGATTCGAATTGCGGCGCGCGCTCGGGCGAGGCGCTCAAAGCCAGGTCCACCTGGCCTGGGATCCGCAGCTGGCGCGCGAAGTCGCGATCAAAACCTTGCGCCTGAC
>JAEUNN010000482.1 GCA_016791085.1 Rhodocyclaceae bacterium
GCCGTATAGCCATGCGGCGGCAGCCATTTGACCAGCGCGTCGGGGTCCAGAAAGGCGCGGTAAATGCGCTCGGGCGGCGCTTTGAGCACGCGGTGCAACGTCACGGTTCCTGTAGGCATGGGGTGTTCCTCCGTATTCGGGGCTTGGTTGGGACTGCGCATCATGCTGCATCTTGCGCCGGCAAAAGCCGCGCGGAATTGGCGATTCCGCTTACGGCGCAGTTGTGCGGCACGCGACCCGCACCGGCCGGATAGCACCCGCCGGCGCCGCGGATGCCGAAGTTTGGCAGCACCATTGCCGCCGCGTTCGCGGCGCGGCCGCGCCGCGGCTTAGCCGGCATCGCGCTGGTAGACGGCTTCGCCCAGTACGTGGGTGGCACGCACGGCGCGGTCGTCACCCAAAGTCATAAGCACGAACAGGCGTTCTTCGAGACTGGACGCATGCTCCATGCGGCGCGCCAGGAGCGGCGTCGCGGCGGTATCCAGCAGCACGAAATCGGCTTCCATGCCGGGCTCGAAACTGCCCACTTTGTGCGTCAGCCCGAGCGCGCGCGCGCCGCCCCGGGTGGCCAGGTAGAACGCCTGCAGCGCGCCCAGGGTGTGGCCTTTGAGCTGCGTCACCTTGTAGGCATCGGCCAGCGTGCGCAACATGCTGAAACTGGTGCCGGCACCGATGTCGGTGCCCATGCCCACCACGACGCCGGCCTCGCGCATGGCGTCCAGATCGAACAGCCCGCTGCCCAGGAACAGGTTGGAACTGGGACAGAACGCGGCGGCCGTGCCGGTTTCGGCCATGCGTGCACGGTCGCCCGCGTCGAGGTGTATGCAGTGGGCGTACACGGCGCGCCGGCGCAACAGGCTGTACTGGTCATACACGTCCAGGTAGCTGCGCGCCGATGGAAACAGTTTGGCCACCCATTTGGCTTCCGACAGGTTTTCCGCGACATGGCTCTGTATCGGCAGGTCGGGAAAATCCGCCGCCAGTTCGGCCAGCACTTCCATCTGCGCTGCGCTGGACGTGGCCGCGAAGCGCGGCGTGATGGCGTATTCGAGGCGGTCGCGGCCGTGCCAGATTTCGATCAGCGCGGCGGTTTCGCCATACCCGCCGCCGGGGGCATCGCGCAGGTTTTCCGGGCAGTTGCGATCCATGAGCGCCTTGCCGGCCAGCATGCGCAAGGACCGCCGCTGCGCGGCGCGAAAAAATGCTGCCGCCGCCTGGCCGTGCACGCTGCCGAATACCATGGCCGTGGTGGTGCCGTTCTGCAGCAACTGATCGAGGAAAAAATCCGCCACCGCGGCGGCATGGCGCTCATCCGCGAAGCGCGCTTCATGCGGGAAGGCGTAGCGGTCCAGCCAGTCCAGCAAATGCGCCGCCGGCGCGGCGATCATGTCGGTCTGCGGGAAATGCGTGTGCGTGTCTATGAAACCGGGCAGGCACAGACAGCCGGCGTAGTCGAGCATGCGGGTGTGCTCGGGCAGGCTGGGTTCGATCTGCGCATAAGGGCCGAGCTGCACGACGCGGCCGTTTTCCACCACCAACAGGCCGTCCGGCAGATACTCATAACTGCCGGGATCGGCTTGCGGTCCGGGATCGGAGCGGAAATGCAGCAGATCGGCATGTACCGCGATCAGCCCGCTGTGGGACGTGGGGACAGCAAACACGCGCTAGCTCCCTGCCACGAAAGTAACGAACCGCCGCGCGCGCGGGCCGCAACGCTGCGTCAGGCGTAGGCGCTTTTTTGTGCGCGCACGCGCAACGCATTGGCGACCGCGCTGGCGGCGCGGCTTGCGGCACGCAATTGCATGAGCTGCGCGGCGATGGACAAGGCCAGCGCCGCGGGCGCCTTGCTGCCCATGCCGGGCAGGCCGACCGGGCTGGTAATGCGCGCGATGCGCGTTTGCGGCACGCCTGATTCAGCATAGCGTTCGGCATTGCGCGCGGCGCGCTGGCTGGAACCTATCATGCCCAGAAAGTCGAAATCGCCGCGTTTCAATACCGCGCGGCCGATTTCGAAATCCAGTTCGTGACTGTGCGTGAGCACCACATACCAGGCCTTGGGCGGGGCGTGGCGCACTTCTTCGGCCGGCGCGTCGCTCAAC
>JAEUNN010000502.1 GCA_016791085.1 Rhodocyclaceae bacterium
TCGCTCATCACGGCGAAAAATTCACCGGGATTTTCGGCCGCATAGGGGTCTATGCCCACATCGCGCCCGGCGCGCACCAGGCCGCGGAAATTGCGGTATGCCTTGCGGAAAGCGTCGGTCCATTCGGCGCGCGGCATGTCGGTGTGCAGCGGCGGCATGCCGTTGGCGCCGCCCGAACGCATGTCTAGCTGGTGCGCAAATTCGTGGATCACCACGTTGGCGCCGCCGCTGTCCTCGTTGTCCTCGAACCAGGACAGCAGCACCGGGCCGCCCTCCCAGGCCTCGCCCAGCACGGTTTCGTCGTACTCGTGCACCACGCCGTCGGCATCGGCCACGCTGCGCGGCACGACAAAATCGCCGGGATATACGACGATGCCGGAGAAGCCGTCATACCAGTCCAGATCGAGATTGAGTATCGGCAGTGCCGCCTGCAGGGCGATTTCCAGGCGCATGTCGTCGCTGACCTCGAATCCCTGTGCGCCCGTGATGTCCTTGTCGGCCAGAAATTCCAGCGCCAGATTGCGCAGTCTTTCCTGATCGGCCGGGGTGAGCAATCCTTCCAGCAGCGGCAGGCGCGCTTCCACGCGCGCCCATTGCCGGGCATCGACTTCGTAATTGGCGGCCGCGCGCTTGCGCCGCCATGCGCGCAAGGACCACATGGTTCAGTGCCTGCTCACCATGAATATGCCGGTCACGATGCAGGCGATGCCGAAAAAGTGATACGTCTGCGGCGTTTCATTGAGCAGCAGCGCGGACAGCAACAGCGCGAACACCGGAATCAGGTGCATGTACAGGCCGGATTTGGCTGGCCCCATTTCGGCCACGCCGCGGTTCCAGCACAAATAGCCCAGAAAGGCCGGAAAGGTGCCCACGTAAGCCAGCGCCAGGAATGAGGTGGGCGTGGCGTGGATGAGCCGGCCCGTGGAAATTTCCCAGGCATAAAACGGAATCATCGCGATGATTCCGACGATCACCATGGCCGCGAGCATGACCAGGGCGTCAAGCCCGGCCGGCCGCCGCGACAATAAATTGGTATAGAGGCCCCAGGACAACACCGACGCAAGTATCCACAAATCTCCGATATTGACCGACAGCCGTGCAAGCACCGCGGGGTCGCCGCGCGCCACGATGGCGAGCACGCCGATCGATGACACCGCGATGCCGGCGGCTTCGGCCAGCCGCAGCCGGCGCCCGAAAAACAGCCGCGCATTGATCACGATCACGATGGGCGTGAATGAATTGAGCACCGCGCCGTTGGTCACTTCAGTGTAGGTCAGGCCGATATAGGCGAGGGCGTTGTAGAAGCCGATACCGAGCAATCCCAGAGGCACCAGGATTTTCCAGTGCGCCGCCAGCGCCGGCAGAACTTTGCGCCGGTGCGGCCACACCAGCGGCACCAGACACACCGCGGCGACCACCCAGCGCCAGAATGACAGCGCGATGGGCGGCACGTCGTGGCGTATGGCACGCCCGACGATCCAGTTGCCGGCCCAGAACAGGGTGGCCGCGGTCAGCAACAATTGCGGCGGTATTTTCAGTCGCAACATGCGGGCGGCCGCGGCGAGCCGCGCTGCAGGGCAGTTCGGGTTGGGGCGTCGGGCATGGTTCGCTTGCCGTTCGGGCGGGACGCAATGATCGCAGGAAGTGTGCCTGACCGCCAATTGCGGCCGGCAGTTCAAACCGTTTGCACGAAGCGTTGATCCGAATGTGCCAAGCGCGATTCTACGGCCCGGTTTGCGCGATAATTTTCACATGGTTTCCGTAACCCACTCCTTGGCGTCGGCCGAAGACCGGCCGCTCGCCGATATGCTGGCCGAAGGCCTCAATGACGAGGCGCGCGCCGCCATCGAGCGCGCGCTGGCGCTGGTCGAACCGCTGTACGCGGACAAAGCCCTGGGCACCGGCGAACCCACGCCGGAGCACGCGCGCGGCATGGTGCTCATTTGTGCCGGCTTGCGGCTGGATGTCGAAACGCGACTGGCCGGCATATTGTTTTCGCTGGCGCCGTTCGTAAAAGAGCCGCAGGCCCACATCGAGCGCCATTTCGGCAAGGACGTGGCGGGGCTGGTGGATGGCCTCACGCGGCTGAATGGTTTGCGCCTCGTCACGCGCGGGCACAGGAACGTCGCCTCGCCCGAAGAGGTGCGCGCGCAAACCGAAGTGCTGCGCAAAATGCTGCTCGCCATGTCGGAAGACATACGTGTGGTGCTGCTGCGCCTGGCTTCGCGCGTACAAACCTTGCGCTGGTACCGCAACCAGCCCGGCGACGCGCGCACCGACATGGCACGCGAAAGCCTGGATATCTATGCGCCGCTCGCCAACCGGCTGGGCGTCGCGCAAATCAAGTGGGAACTGGAAGATTTGTCCTTCCGTTACCTGGAGCCGGAAACCTACAAACACATCGCGAGCCAGCTGGACGAGCGGCGGCTGGAGCGCGAACAGTTCATCGAAAATTCGATTCAGCGGCTCAAGGCCGAACTTGCCGAACATCACATCGACGCCGAGGTGTATGGCCGGCCCAAGCACATCTACAGCATCTGGAACAAGATGCGCAAAAAGAAAATCGACTTCAGCGAGGTGTATGACGTGCGCGCACTGCGCGTGCTGGTCAAGGAAGTCGATGAGTGCTACGGGGCGCTGGGCGTGGTGCATCAAATCTGGACGCCCATACCCAAAGAATTCGACGACTACATCGTCAAGCCCAAGGGCAATAATTACCGCTCGCTGCACACCGCGGTGCTGGTGGCGGACGGGCGCTCGCTGGAAGTGCAAATCCGCACGTACGACATGCACAAGCATGCCGAAATGGGGGTGGCCGCGCACTGGCGCTACAAAGAAGGGGCCGCCCACGACAAGGGCTACGACGACAAGATCGCCTGGCTGCGCCACTTGCTGGCGTGGCGCGACGAAGTCGCGGATTCCGCGGACTGGGTCGAAAAATTCAAGCGTGCCGCGCTGGACGATACGATTTACGTGCTCACGCCGGCCGGCAAGGTGCTGGATTTGCCGCGCGGCGCGACGCCGGTGGATTTTGCTTACCGGCTGCATACCGAAGTCGGCCACCGTTGCCGCGGGGCCAAGGTGGATGGCGCGCTGGTGCCGCTC
>JAEUNN010000554.1 GCA_016791085.1 Rhodocyclaceae bacterium
GACAGGTCGTAGCGGTCGGCGTCGAAAAACAGGCCCTGGAACAGCATTTCCACGGCTTCTTCGGTGGGCGGTTCGCCCGGGCGCATCATGCGGTAAATGGCCACCCGCGCCTGCCACTGGTCCAGCGTTTCGTCGGTGCGCAGGGTTTGCGAAATGTAGGCGCCGGAATCCAGTTCGTTGGTGTAGAGCACCTTGAGTTCCGGCACGCCGGCACGCTGCAGCTTGGCCAGCAGGTCTTCGGTCAGCTCGTCATTGCCGCGCGCGAGAATTTCGCCGGTTTCGCTGTCGACCACCGTGGTGGCGACGGTGCGGCCCAGGATGAAATCTTCCGGCACCGGCATCATGCGCGCGCCGGCCTGCGTAAGGTCGCGGATATGTTTGGCCGTGATGCGCTTGTCGCGCGGCACCATGACGCTGCCATCGGTGGCCAGAATGTCGAATTTGGCTAATTCACCGCGCCAGCGTTCGGGCACGAAATGGAATTCCACACCTTCCTGGCTCAGGCTGAAGGTGTCGAAATCGTAGAAGGTCGACAGGATTTCTTCCGGCGTCATGCCTATGGCTTTGAGCAGGATGGTGACCGGCATCTTGCGGCGGCGGTCGACGCGGAAATACAGATAATCCTTGGGATCGAATTCAAAATCCAGCCAGGAGCCGCGGTAAGGAATCACGCGCGCGGAAAACAGCAGCTTGCCGGAACTATGCGTCTTGCCGCGGTCGTGCTCGAAAAACACGCCCGGCGAACGGTGCAGCTGGCTCACGATGACGCGCTCGGTGCCATTGATCACGAAAGAGCCGGCAGTGGTCATGAGCGGAATTTCGCCCATATAGACTTCCTGCTCCTTGACTTCCTTGACCGTTTCTTTGGGCGCTTCCTTGTCCATGATGACCAGGCGCACGCGCGCACGCAGCGGGCTCGCAAAAGTGAGGCCGCGTTGCTGGCATTCGGTTACGTCGAAAGCCGGTTCGCCCAGCATGTAATGCAGAAATTCCAGGCGTGCATTGCCGGAATGGCTGACGATGGGAAAAATCGACTGAAATGCCGCCTGCAAGCCCTGCACCTTGCGCTGTGCGGGCTGCGCATCTTCCTGCAGGAACTGGGCATAGGATTCGATCTGCGTGGCCAGCAGGAAAGGAACTTCCTGTACGCGCGCGCGTTTCGCAAAGCTCTTGCGGATGCGCTTCTTTTCAGTGTAGGAATACGTATGCGTGTGGGCCATGTCTGCTCCGGATGGCAAAGTGCTGGTGCGCAGCCAAACGCACGCGGGCACCCTGCCTGCGCGTGCGTTCGGTTCGTGATTGCGACTGGATACAAGTACCTGGCGGTTGGCCTCTACCAACCTCTGGCTGACGATCGCGGGCTGGGGAGAACTCCCCTTGGCGGGACCCGCAATCCGACCAGGAGCGCCTTTTGCAGTCGCACCAAAAGACAAAGGCTAACCGAAAAAATTCCCGGCTGGACTTTGCCTTCTGTCGATTTTTTGGCCTAGGCCAAAGGTCTGGGTCCTCTTGATGTACAAACGACGCGCCCGCCACCATGCGGCGGCGGGCGGCTGCACCCCGGCGAACCGGGGCCAGGGCTGCGGCAATTACTTGATTTCGGCCTTGGCGCCAGCTTCTTCGAGCTGCTTCTTGAGGGCTTCGGCGTCGGCCTTGTTGAGGCCTTCCTTGACCGGCTTCGGCGCGCCGTCGACCAGATCCTTGGCTTCTTTGAGGCCCAGACCCGTGGCGGCACGCACCACCTTGATGACTTCGACCTTCTTCTCGCCGAAAGCGGCCAGCACGACCGTGAATTCGGTCTGCTCTTCCACCTGGGCGGCCGGGGCGGCGGCGGCGGCAACCGGCGCGGCAACCGCGGCGGCAGCGGCGGACACGCCGAACTTGGCTTCCATTTCCTTGATGAGCTCGGACAGTTCCAGCACCGTCATGCCGGCGATGGCGTCGAGAATTTCAGCTTTGCTAACAGCCATTTTGTTACTCCTGAATAGTGGTCATGCGCGGAGCGTGCCGCGCGTACAAATGTGAGTTGCGTTCAAGCGGCCGGTTCTTTGGCGTCGCGCACCGCCGCCAGCGTACGAACGAAGCGCGCGGGCACTTCGTTCAGCGTGCGTACGAATTGCGCGATCGGCGCCTGCATCGTGCCGAGCAGTTTGGCCAACAGCTCTTCCTTGCTGGGCATCGTGGCCAACGCCTTGACGCCGGAAGCGTCCATGACGTAATTGGCCAGCGAGCCCGCCTTGATGACGAGCTTGTCGTTGGTTTTGGCGAATTCGCTGAGCACCTTGGCTCCGGCCACCGGATCGGTGGAGAAGCCATACAGCAGCGGCCCGACCATGTGCTTGGACAGCCCCTCGAACGGGGTGCCCGTCACGGCCCGGCGCGCCAGCGTATTTTTCAATACGCGCAGGTGCACACCCGACGCACGCGCAGTGGCGCGCAAGCGGGTGGCATCGCCAACTTCCAGACCACGGTACTCGGCGACGATGATCGCGCTGGCCGAAGCGACCTGTTCGGACACTTCGGCAACGACCGCTTTCTTGTCGTCCAGATTGAGACCCAAGGTCAAAACTCCTAGTTAGAGCCCAGTAACGCCCGCACCGCCCGCGCTTAGCGCGCGCACGGCTTGGGCAAACACGGCGACCTTCTTCAGGAGCCTGCCGCGGATA
>JAEUNN010000571.1 GCA_016791085.1 Rhodocyclaceae bacterium
ACCACGATGCATTGTGCGCCCACCTTGTGCGAGGCCTGGGCAACAAGTTGCGGATTTTGCACGGCCGCGGTATTCATGCTCACCTTGTCGGCGCCGGCATTCAACAGGCGCCGCACGTCCTCGACCGCACGCACGCCACCGCCCACGGTGAGCGGGATGAACACCTGTTCCGCCACCTGTTCGACCACGTGCAAAATGATGTCGCGTGCATCGGAACTGGCCGTGATGTCCAGAAAGGTCAGTTCGTCGGCACCTTGATCGTCATAGCGGCGCGCGATTTCGACCGGGTCGCCGGCGTCGCGCAGTTCGATGAAATTGACGCCTTTGACGACGCGCCCGGCATTGACGTCCAGGCAGGGAATGATGCGTTTGGCGAGCATGATTGAGCAGCTTGGTTCAGGGCTTGGGGACGCGCGATCCCGGGATGGCGGCAATGCGGATCAAGCGCCGGCATGGCGCGCGCACGCCAGACCGGACGTCACTGCGCGCCCAATTCGTCCGCGCGCAGTTGCGCCGCGGCAAAATCCAGGGTTCCTTCGTAAATGGCACGACCCGTGATCGCGCCCGTAATGCCCTCGCCTTCCACCGCACACAGCGCATCGATGTCGGCCAGGTTGGTGATCCCGCCCGACGCGATGACCGGTATGCGCAGCGCGCGCGCCAGTTTGACGGTCGCGCCGACATTCACGCCGTTCAACATGCCGTCGCGGCCGATATCGGTATAGATGACCGCTTCGACGCCGTAATCTTCGAATTTGACGGCAAGGTCGATCACGTCGTGGCCGGTCAGTTTCGACCAGCCATCGACGGCCACCTTGCCGTCCTTGGCGTCCAGACCCACGATGATGTGGCCCGGAAATGCGCTGCAGGCGTCATGCAGGAAGCCCGGGCTCTTTACCGCAGCGGTACCCAGAATCACGTAAGAAATGCCGTCGTCAAGATAGCGTTCTATCGTGTCCAGGTCGCGTACGCCGCCGCCCAGCTGTATGGGTATTTCGTCGCCTATGGCGTCAACGATGCCACGTATGGCCTTTTCGTTTTTCGGCTTGCCGGCGACCGCGCCGTTCAGGTCGACCAGGTGCAGGCGGCGTGCGCCCTGGGCAAGCCAGTGCGCAGCCATGGCTGCGGGATCGTCGGAAAAAACCGTGGCCGCACTCATGTCGCCCTGTTTGAGGCGAACGCAGTGGCCGTCCTTGATGTCGATGGCGGGGATCAGCAACATGGCATGGAAAGGTAGTCAAGAATGCGCGGCAAGCCGCGCCGGGCACACCGTGCCGGCCGCCGCCGCTGCAAGTTTCCGTGCGGGATGCATCGCCACACCCTGCAACGGGCGCGAACGGCAACTGCGTTCGGGCCCGGCTGCAAGCCGTGACGCGACATCCCTGGTGACTCGGCACCGCTCAGCGCGGTAGCCTGCGATTTCCTGGTTCAAGGATTCCAGTTCAAGAAATTGCCCAGCAGGGCGAGGCCATGCTGCGCGCTTTTTTCTGGGTGAAACTGCACAGCGAAAATGTTATCGCTTGCCACTGCACAGGTAAAGGGGATGCCGTACTCGGCACTGCCTGCGATTACTTCGTGTTGTTCGGGTTGCACATAATAACTATGCACGAAATAAAAGCGCGCTGCATCGGGAATATCCGCCCACAGCGGGTGCGGGCGCGCCTGCCGCACGCAGTTCCAGCCCATGTGCGGAACCTTGAGCCGCGCGCCGTCGGCGGCGGCCATGCCGCTTGACGGAAACCGCAGCACTTCGCCGGCCAGCACGCCCAGACCCGGAACGTCACCTTCGGCGCTGTGGCGGAACAGCATTTGCAGCCCGATGCAGATGCCCAGAAAGGGCTTTTCGCGCGCCGCCTTGACGACCGCTTCGGCCAGACCGCGCGAGGCCAGTTCGCGCATGCAATCGGGCATGGCGCCCTGGCCCGGAAACACCACGCGCGTGGCCCGCGCCACTTCCGCGGCACTGGATGTAATCAGCACCTGCGCGTGCGGGGCGATATGTTCGACCGCCTTGGCGACCGAACGCAGATTGCCCATTCCGTAGTCGACGATAGCAACGCTGACCATGTTTTGCTTGTTGGCGTGAAAGCACCGCCCGGCGGGCGGTGAAAAGGAATTTAGCCGTTCAGACTGCCTTTGGTGGACGGCACGGCACCGGCCGCGCGCGGGTCGGCTTCCGCGGCCATGCGCAGTGCGCGGCCAAAGGCCTTGAATATGGTTTCACACTGATGGTGCGCATTGACGCCACGCAGATTGTCGATATGCAGCGTGACCTGGGCATGATTGACGAAGCCCTGGAAAAATTCTCGCACCAGATCGACATCGAAATCGCCGATGCGCGCACGCGTGTAATCGACCTCATACACAAGTCCGGGACGCCCGGAAAAATCCACCACCACGCGCGACAGCGCTTCATCCAGCGGCACATAGGCGTGGCCGTAACGGCGTATGCCGCGCTTGTCGCCCAAGGCGCGCGCAACCGCCTGTCCGAGCGTGATGCCTACGTCTTCGACCGTATGGTGGGCATCGATGTGCAGGTCGCCGCGGGCGGAAATTTCCAGGTCCACCAACCCGTGGCGCGCGATCTGGTCGAGCATGTGATCCAGGAACGGAACCCCGGTGGCCAGGACGGCGCCGCCCTGCCCGTCCAGATTGATTTTGACGCTGATTTGCGTTTCCAGTGTATTGCGGGTGACTTCTGCGGTTCTCATTCCATTTCCCATGCGCGACGCGCTTCAGCCACGCTGGGCTGCCAGAGCGGCAGCCAGCGCACCCATGAACGCATCGTTTTCCTGCGGCGTTCCGACCGTTACGCGCAAACAATCCGCCAGCAAAGGATGCGCGCCGTGCAGACATTTGATCAATATGTTACGCGATTTGAGCGCCGCAAATACCGCGCCGGCGCCGGCGACGCGAAACAGGATGAAATTTGCGCTGGACGGAAACACTTGCACGCCCGCCTGCGCCGCCAGCATGGCCGCGAGGCGCGCACGCTCCGCGCGCAGCACGGCGGCCTGCGCGTTCAGCACGTCGATGTCCTGCAGCGTGCGCGCGGCCAGCAATTGTGTGAGCACGTTGATGTTGTAGGGCAGGCGCAATTTGTCGAATTCGGCTATCCATGCCGGCGCCCCAGCCATGAAACCAAGACGCAACCCGGCCAAGCCCAGCTTGGACAGCGTGCGCATGACGAGCAGATTGGGGTGACCGGGCACCAGGTCCATGAAACTGTCCTGGGCGAACGCATGGTAAGCCTCGTCCATCACTACCAGCCCGGGCGCAAGCGCGAGCAGTTCCAGCAAGTCGTCGCGCGCGAACAGGTTGCCGGTGGGATTGTTCGGATAGGCGATGAACACCAGCGCCGGCTGCTCGCGCTTTACGGCATCGAACAGCGCCGCGCGGTCCAGCGTGAAATCCGGCGCCAGCGGCAGGCCCACGTAGCGCATGCCGCAGAACGTCGCGATCATGCGATACATGACGAAACTGGGCTCCGGCGCCAGCAGGCAGGCGCCCGGCCGCGCCAGCGCCATGGCCACTATCTGGATGATTTCGTCCGACCCGTTGCCCAGCAGCAACTCACCGGCTTGCGGGATGGCCAGCGCCGTACGCAAGCGCTGCTTGAGTTCGGCAGCCCCGGCATCGGGATAGCGGTTGAGCGGCGCCGCTCCGGCCAGACTGCCCAGTTCGGCACGCAGCGCCGCGGGAAGGTCGAACGGATTTTCCATCGCATCCAGCTTCACCATGCCGGCCGCCGGCTGTACGTGATAGGCCGACAGCGCCAGTATTTCCGGCCGTATCAGTTGCTGCGGCGTACTCATGAGCGTATGCGCATGCTGGCCGAGCGCGCGTGCGCCTGCAATCCTTCGCCCAGCGCCAGTTCCGCGGCGATACGCCCCAGCACCTGAGCGCCGGCCTCGGATATGTCTATGACCGAACTGCGTTTCTGGAAGTCGTACACGCCTAGCGGGCTGGAAAAGCGCGCGCTGCGCATGGTCGGCAGCACGTGGTTGGGGCCGGCGCAATAATCGCCCAGCGCCTCGACCGAATAGTGGCCCAGAAATATCGCTCCGGCATGGTGCAACCGCGGCAGCAATTCGCGCGGGGCAGCCGTACAAACTTCAAGATGTTCCGGCGCGATGCGATTGGCGATGCGACATGCTGCTTCGAGGTCGGGCACGCGTATGAGCGCACCGCGATTGGCGAGCGAGGTCGCGATGACCTGTGCGCGCGGCAATTCCGGCAGCAGGCGCGCGATGCTGGCCTGTACTTCCGCGATGAATTCGGCCGAAGTGCATAGCAGCAGCGACTGGGCAAGTTCGTCGTGCTCGGCCTGCGCGAACATGTCCATGGCCACCCAGTCCGGGTCGCCATGGCCGTCCGAAATGATGAGCACTTCGGACGGGCCGGCCACCATGTCTATGCCCACGGTGCCGAATACACGCCGCTTGGCGCTCGCGACATAGGCATTGCCGGGTCCGACGATCTTGTCCACCTGTGCAATGCTGGCCGTGCCGTAGGCCAACGCCGCCACGGCCTGCGCGCCACCTATCGTGAATACGCGGTCCACGCCGGTTACCGCGGCTGCCGCCAGCACCAGCGGATTGCGCTCGCCGTGCGGGGTGGGCACGACCATGATAAGTTCGCCCACCCCGGCCACTTTGGCCGGAATGGCGTTCATGAGCACCGACGAAGGATAGGCCGCGCGTCCGCCCGGCACGTACAGGCCTACCCGGTCCAGCGGCCGCACCATTTGGCCCAGGCGCGTGCCTTCGAGGCCCGGGGTCGGGTCCGCGTACTCCCAGGAACTTTGCATCTGCCGTTCGTGATAGGCGCGCACGCGCTGCGCGGCCTGTTGCAGGGCATCGCGACGTTCGGCGGACAAGCTGGTCAGCGCTTCCTCGAGCAAATGCCGCGGCAACTCCAGTTCTGCCATGCTGGCCGCATCGAGCTTGTCGAAGCGCCGCGTGTAGTCGAGCACGGCGGCGTCACCGCGCGCGCGCACGTCGGCCAGCACGGCCGCCACGGTTTGTTCGATGCTGTCGTCGGTGCTGGCGTCGAATGCCAGCAGCGTACCGAGTTGGGTGTCGAATTCCGGACTTTCCGCGTCCAGCACGCGCACCCCCGCGAATGCCGCACTTGCCGTCATGTCACCGCCTCCGCAAACGCGTCGAGTATGGGCTGCAGCAACTCGCGCTTCATTTTGAGCGCCGCCTGATTCACGACCAGACGCGAACTGATGGGCATGATGTCCTCTACCGCGACCAGGCGATTGGCTTTCAAGGTGCCGCCGGTACTGACCAGATCGACGATGGCATCGGCCAGACTCACCAGAGGCGCCAATTCCATGGAGCCGTACAGCTTGATCAGGTCCACGTGCACGCCCTTCACCGCGAAGTGCTCGCGCGCCGTGCGGATGTATTTGGTCGCCACGCGCAGGCGCGCACCGCGCCGCACCGCGGTTTCATAGTCGAATCCTTCCGGTACCGCCACGCACATGCGGCAGCGCGCGATTTTCAGGTCCAGCGGCTGGTACAGGCCGGTGCCGCCATGTTCCAGCAGCACGTCCTTGCCGGCTATGCCCAAATCCGCGGCGCCGTGCTGCACATAGGTAGGCGTATCGGTGGCGCGCACGATCACCAGGCGCACATCCGGGCGGTTGGTGCCTATGATCAGTTTGCGCGACGTTTCCGGATCGTCCGCCGGCACGATGCCGGCGGCCGCGAGCAACGGCAACGTTTCGGTAAAGATGCGCCCTTTCGACAGGGCGAGGGTAATGCCATTCAAACTGGATTCCTCGGGTAATGGCTACGCCGCGGCCGCCGCACGGCCGCTACAGCCGCCGCCGTGTCGCAGCATGGCCCGGCGCACCGGTCCGCGCAACAGGCGCGCCGCGGCGCCGGCACGCGCCATGCGTGGATTTTAACGTGCGGACCGTCCTAGCGCAGGCGCTCGACCTGCGCGCCCAGCGCAATCAACTTCTGGTCCAGTTTTTCGTAACCGCGATCGAGGTGGTAAATGCGGTCCACGCAGGTTTCGCCTTCCGCCGCGAGGCCGGCGATCACCAGGCTGGCGGAGGCGCGCAGATCGGTGGCCATGACGTCGGCACCGAGCAGGCCGTGCCGGCCGCGCACCACCGCGGTATTGCCGTCTATGGTGATGTCGGCGCCCAGGCGCTGCAATTCGACGGCATGCATGAAGCGGTTCTCGAATATCGTTTCGCGTATGAAGGCGGTGCCGTCGGCCACGGTGTTGAGCGCCATGAATTGCGCCTGCATGTCGGTCGGGAAAGCCGGATACGGGGCGGTGCGCAAGGACACGGACTTCAGCGTGGGCGGCGCCTTGATGTGCAGCGCCTCGAACGACGGCGATTTTTCGCTGCGTATGTCGCAGCCCGCGTCCAGCAGCTTATCCACCACCACATCCAGATAGCCGGCGGACGTTCCGTTCAGCCTTACGTCACCGCCGGTCACCGCGGCAGCGCACAGATAGGTGCCGGTTTCGATGCGGTCCGGCATGATGCGGTGTTCGGCGCCATGCAGGCTGGCCACGCCGCGCACGCGTATCACGTCGGTGCCGGCGCCGCTGATTTGCGCGCCCATGGCAACCAGACATTGCGCCAGATCCACGACTTCGGGTTCGCGCGCGGCATTTTCTATGATCGTTTCGCCGTCCGCGAGGCAGGCCGCCAGCATGAGATTTTCCGTGCCGGTCACCGTGACCATGTCGGTGAATAAGCGCGCGCCGCGCAGCCGCGCCGAACGCGCATGTACATAGCCGTGTTCCACATTGACTTCGGCACCCATCTGCTGCAGGCCCTTGATGTGCTGGTCCACCGGCCGCGCGCCTATGGCGCAACCGCCGGGCAGCGACACACGCGCCTCGCCACAGCGCGCCGTGAGCGGCCCGAGCACCAGGATGGAGGCGCGCATGGTTTTGACGAGTTCGTAGGGCGCGAGCGGGTTGTCCAGACCGGCCGCGCAAAGCGTGACCGTATCGCCGTCGACACCCGCCTGCAGGTCGACCTTGACCCCCATGCGCTGCAACAGCTTGAGCATGGTGCGCACGTCGTTCAAGGCCGGCACGCGCGTGAGCGTGAGCGGCTCGCGCGTGAGCAGGCTCGCGCACAGTATCGGCAAGGCGGCGTTTTTCGCGCCTGAAATATTGATTTCA
>JAEUNN010000579.1 GCA_016791085.1 Rhodocyclaceae bacterium
CGGTCAGTTCCGGCCCCTTGCGGTATGAGCATTTCGTGCTGCGCGACGGGGATGGCCGCATGCCGGGGCCTGGTGGCGGCGCACAGGTTTAGTTCGGCGGTCGCAAGGTTTGCGGAAGCCGCGCGGGAGTGCGGCAGCCGCGCGCCCAGGGGTGGGGGTAAACGCACTCGCCCGAAGCTTGCCGCCCTTGGCTGGGGGCGTGGGCGTCTCGCCCGCGCGGATACCGCCGCGTGCGGTCGCTCGCGGGCGGGACGCCCGCGCCCCCAGGGGTGGAGGTACACCCACTCGCTCCAAACTCACCGGTCTCGGTTGGGGGCGTGGGCGTTTCGTCCGCGCGGATACTGCCGCGCGCGGTCGCTCGCGGGCGGGACGCCCGCGCCCCCAGGGTGGGAGTAAACCCACTCGCTCCAAACTCACCGGCCTCGGTTGGGGGCGTGGGCGTTTCGCCCGCGCGGGTACCGCTCCGCGCGGGCGCTCGCGGGCGGGACGCCCGCGCCCCCAGGGGAGGGGGTAAACCCACTCGCTTCAAACTCACCCTCCGCGGCTGGGGGCGTGGGCGTTTCGTCCGCGCGGATACTGCCGCGCGCGGTCGATCGCGGGCGGGACGCCCGCGCCCCCAGGGGGGTGGATAAACCCACTCGCTCCAAACTCACCGGCTTCGGTTGGGGGCGTGGGCGTCTCGCCCGCGCGGGTACCGGCCCGCGCGTTCGATCGCGGGCGGGACGCCCGCGCCCCCAGGGTGGGGGAAAACCCACTCGCGCGAAACTTACCGCCCTCGGTTGGGGGCGTGGGCGTCTCGCCCGCGCGGGTACCGCTCCGCGCGGTCGCTCGCGGGCGGGACGCCCGCGCCCCCAGGGGTGGGGGTAAACCCACTCGCTTCAAACTTATCGCCCCCAGGGGTGGAGGTAAACCCACTCGCTTCAAACTTATCGCCCCCAGGGTGGGGGTAAACCCGCTCGCGCAAACCTTACCGGCCTCGGTTGGGCGCGTGCGCGTGTCGTCCGCTCAGGTGTCGGTCAGGCGCGAATAAAGTTGCGGCAGGCGTAGCGGCAGTTCGGCCGGTTTGCGCACCACGGTGTAGCCATCCACGCCGAACAGGTGCGGCAGGTAAGCTGCGCCTTCCAGGTCTATGGTCACGCAAAACGGCTTGAGGCCGGCTTTGCGGGCTTCCATGAGGCTCATGCGCGTGTCTTCGATGCCGTAGCGGCCTTCGTAGTGGTCGAGGTCGTTGGGTTTGCCGTCGGACAGGATGAGCAACAGGCGCAGCGCCGCGCGCTGGCGCGACAGGATGTGCGTGGCGTGACGGATGGCGGCGCCCATGCGCGTGTAGAAGCCGGGCTTCAGCGCGGCGATGCGGCCGCGCACCGGGTCGCCGTTGGGCTCGTTGAAATCCTTGATGCGGTAATAGCGTATGTGGTCGCGCCGGCGCGAAGAAAAGCCGTGCAGCGCATAACGGTCGCCGGTCGCGCCCAGCGCTTCGGAAAACAGCATGAGACTGTCGCGTATCACGTCGATCACGCGCGCCGTGTCGCCTACCCAGGCGTCCGTGGACATGGACAGATCGGCCAGCACCAGACAGGCCAGGTCGCGCTCGCGCCGTTCGCAAGCCAGGTAACTCGCCAGTTCGGCGTTGCGCCAGCCGGCGCGGCGGTCGGCCAGCGCGCGCACGCAGGCGTCCAGATCGGGTTCGCTGCCCTGCGGCTGATTTTTGAGCCAGCGCCGGCCCGGCGCCAGGGCTTCGAACTGGCGCCGCAATTTGTGCGCCGGCGCGGCCAGACGCCGCGGCAGCGCGGCCGGGCTGGCGTCGCGCGGCGCGAATTCGGTCAGGCAGCACTGGTCCTTCTTGAGCAGCTGTTTTTTCCAGTCCCACTCGGGCAGCAGGATGCCGCCCGCGAGCGGCAGGTCGTCCACGGCCGCGGACGGCAGGTCCAGATCGAAGCGCACTTTCGAGGCAGCGCGCTCGCCGTCGCGCGCGATGGTCAGTTCGTCCATCTGGTCCGCGATGCGCGCGGCTTCGGGGTCGGGGTCGTCGTCCAGGGCGCGGTCCACCTTCACGTATTCGCCGAACGACAACAGGCTTTCGGCGCGAAACTGCAGCAGAAAGGGGCTTTGCGGCTGGGCCATGGCCTCGCGGCGGGCTTTGTGGCGGCGCCGGCTGGCGCCGCCGGGCGCGGAATCCGCCTGGGCCTGATCGGACTCGGGCGGCGCCGCCGCGCCGGCTTCGGCATGCTGGGCGGCGCCGGGATACAGCCACAGCGCCACCGGTTGCGGCGGCCGGCGCGCCGGCGGCAGGGCCGCGACCGAACCGGGATCGCGCAGCGCCTGGCGTATGGCCTCTTCGGCCGCGGCTTCGTCGGGCGGCAGGCGCTCCGGCGCCATGCGCGCGGCGATTACCGCATCCACGAGCCGGCGGTAACGCGGCACCAGGCCCGGGTAGCGCGCAAGCGTGTGGCGTGCGGCGTCCTGGCAGCGGACGATCCAGTTGGCGCCGGGCGCGCCGTCCATGGCGGCGGCCTGGGCGATCAGCCACAGGTAGAGGTCGCGGTTCGCGGCACGCTCCGGGAACAAGGCGATTTCGGGCGGCAGGCGCAGCGTTTCATCGTCGCGCCGCGCGTGAGCGACGCGCTCGCCGCTGTGCGCGATGCGCGCGAGCCAGCCGCGGCGCGCGCCATGCGCCTCGTCGGCGGCTTCGGCCACGCGCAGGCCGGGGTCGCCGCCCAGCGCGCGGAACAGCACCGCCGCCATGCGCTCGATCTGTTCCAGGCGCACCGCGGCCTGCGGATAGGTGCGCGTCGCGGCGCGCGTGATCAGTTTGTGCCAGAGTCCGCCGATAAATTCTTCCATGAGTGGCTCCGTGGCCCCGCTTCAGCCGCGTATTTCGGGCTCGTCGGGCCCGATCAGCGGATAGATGTAAGTGCGCCCGGCGAGCGCGCGCGCAAGGCCCAGGGCGCCGAAACACACCAGCGTGGAGTGGCAGGTGGTGAAATAAAGGATCACCACCACCCAGGTGTCCGGCGAGCGATAGCCGCCCAGCGCGATGATGGCCGCATTGGCCGCGACCAGCAGGCCGGCCGCCCAAAAGCTGGCCGCGACGGTTTGCCGCAAGTGGTTGCGCGCAAGCAGCGGCGCCGCCGCGCGATGGCGCAGCCACAGCACGAACAGCACGATGAACGCCAGGCCCGGCACCAGCAGCAGGTTCACGAGGTATAGCGACTCGGCCGCCACGGCCAGCGCGAAGCCGGGTTCGGACTCCGGCTGGCCGGCGCGGCCGGCATCGGGTGCGGGCGCCGGTTCAGTCATGGCCGGTCCGCCTTTCGGAGCGCGGGGTGCAGGGCCTGCTGCCGGGTCGCGCGGCGCCAGGGGCAAGTCGATGTGCGGGCGCGTGCATGGTTCAGTTGGCAGGTGGAAATACCGTTTCGTGCAGGGCCGCGCCGGCATAGGCCAATAGCGGCAGCACCGGTGCCAGCAGCGGCGGAAACAGCAGCGAAGCAAACACGCAGGCGGCGAGCAGCACGCCCCACGCCAGATGGGCCGGCAGGCCACGGAATACCGCGCGCACACTGGCCACGACCGCGCCCACCAGATTGGCGCGGCGCGCCGCCACCAGCGGCACCGAATGCACGGTCACGACATATACGACGCTGGCCAGAAACGCACCCATGACGGCCGAAAACACGTGGAAGGGCGCGAAACGCCAGGCCGTGAGCGCCTCGCCAAAATCGTGCACGCGCTCGCCCACCATGAAGCCGTACAGCGTGCCGGCGTCGCTCATCCAGATGAACAAGATAAGCATGCAGAACAGCCCCAGCACCCACAGCGAACGCGGCGCGGCGCGCAGCGTGGCCCATACCAGCGCGGCGTCGGCGCGGCGCCCGGCGTTGAGCGCATCGCGCACGCCGGCCAGCCCGGCCACTGCCAGCGGGCCGATGAGCATGAAGCCGCCGCCCAGCGCCAGCGCGAGCGGCGCGAAACCGCTGGCGCCCAGGGCCCAGAACATGAGGCTGCCGCCGGCACCGAACAGCGCGCCGTAAGTCAGACTTAATGCCGGCGCGCGTTTGAGCAGCTGCCAGCCGGCGGCCAGGGCCGGCGCGAGCGCGCGCAGCCGCAACACTTCCGGGGCGGGGGGCGGCGCGGCGTGCATGCTGCCGGGCTTAGCGGCCGAAAGTGGCGCTCACGACTTCCATGAGCGCTTCGGCCACCTCGGCCTCGTCGGTGAGGCTTTCCACCAGCGCCGAGCGGCAGGCTTCCACCTCGTCCAGGCCATTGCCGACCAGGCGCGCGGCATGCACCAGGAGGCGCGTGGACACGGCTTCTTCGAGATCCACGTCCTTGAGCGCGCGCAAGCTTTGCGCGATCGACACCAGACGTTTCGCCAGCATCGCGTCGCAACCGGTTTCGCCCTGCAGGATGGCAGCTTCGCGCTCGGCCGGCGGAAAGTCGAAGCGCAGCCACACGAAGCGCTGGCGCGTCGAAGGTTTGAGGCCCTTGAGAAAATTCTGATAGCCCGGGTTATAGCTCATGACCAGCATGAAGCCGGGCGGCGCCTGCAGCAGTTCGCCCGTGCGGTCTATGGGCAGGATGCGGCGGTCGTCGGCGAGCGGGTGGATCACCACCGTGGTGTCCTTGCGTGCCTCGACCACTTCGTCCAGGTAGCAAATGCCGCCTTCGCGCACCGCGCGCGTGAGCGGGCCGTCGCACCATATGGTTTCGCCGTCGCCGATCAGATGGCGGCCGACCAGATCGGCCGCGGTCAGGTCGTCATGGCAGGCCACGGTATGCAGCGGCAGATTCAGTCGCGCCGCCATGTGCGCCACGAAGCGCGTCTTGCCCACGCCGGTAGGCCCCTTGATGACCACCGGCAGGTGGCTTTTCCAGGCCTGTTCGAATATTTCCACTTCATTGCCGGCCGGCTGGTAATACGGCAATTTGTGCACGCGAGCATCCATTTCGGGAGGTGATAAGTTCAAGTTGAGTGGCCCAGGCGGAAGGCCAGCGCGATCACGATGGCCACGAACAGCAGCCAGCCCGGCAACAGCAGGCGCCAGTAGCCGCGCACCGCGCGCAGGCCCATGAAATCGAGCACCACCAGCCGGCCCTTGGCGAGCATCAGCACCAGCGTGGCCGTCATGGCCGCGGCACCGGCGGCGCCGCTTTCGCCTATGAACCAGGTGGCCGCGGTGGCGGCGAGCAATACGATGAAACTGCGGTCGGTATTCATGATTTCAGCGCATCACATAAACCAGCGGGAACAGCACGATCCACACCAGATCGACCATGTGCCAATAGGCGGCGCCGCTTTCCAGGCCGTTGGCGTGGCCGGGCCCATAGCCGCCGCGGCGCGTCTGCAGCCAAAGTATGGACAGGATGACCAGGCCCAGTATCACGTGCATGAAATGGAAAAACGTGAGCGACAGGTAAAACATCCAGAAGGTGTTGGTGGACAGGCTGATGCCGGCCGCGAATTTGCCCGCGTATTCGACGCACTTGAGCGCCAGGAAGCCGCCGCCGCAGGCGATCGCGGCGGCCAGCCAGTGCGCGCCGGTGGCGCTGCGGCCGTGCTCGCATACCGCGCGCACGGCACGCGCGACGCACCACGAGGCGGTGATGAGCAGCACCGTGTTGATGCCGCCGGCATTGCGGTCGAGGTGGTCCTGCATGGCATTGAACAGCGCCACGTCCTGTGCGCGCGCAAACGCGTAGGCGGCGAAAAAAACCGCGAATACCAATAGTTCCGCGAGTATGAAAAACCAGATCGCCAGGTCGCCCGGCGGCGTGCTGCGCGCCTCGGGTGCCGGCGCTGCCAGGCTTGCGGGGGCGCTCAAGGTGGTGTCCAGACTGTGTGCATTCATAGGGCCGCATCATGCCGGCCGCGCGCCGGCCGCGCCTTGATCGCGGTCATTTTGGCCCGGGCCAAAAAAACGGCGGGCACTAAGGCCCGCCTAACCGATGAGGCATGTCAACCGACGTCTCAGGCAGGCTGCGTCCCGATCCCGGCACGGCCGGACGTGCTCGAGGCCAGGGTTGCCGCCTCTCCCTTGACGAAGAAACTCGCGACGTAAGCCACCAGCCCCAGCAGGAAAATCACCCCGGTGACTTCGCGCATCCAGTAGAACAGGCTGATCTGATCCTGCACCACCATGAACGGCAGCGGCGACGTGGAAAAGCGTTGCAGCCACACCTGCAGCACGCCCGCGGCGGTCAGGAACAGCGTGATGAACACCATGGAAATCGTCATGAGCCAGAAGCTCCACATTTCCACGACCTGGGCGCGGTTGGAATTGGCGGCGCGGCCGCGCAATACCGGCATGGCATAGGAAATGATGGTCAGCACCACCATCACGTAAGCGCCGTAAAACGCCATGTGACCGTGCGCGGCGGTGATCTGCGTGCCGTGGGTGTAGTAATTGACCGGCGCCAGCGTGTGCAGGAAGCCCCACACGCCGGCCCCCAGGAAGGCCATCACGCCGGTGCCCAGCGCCCACAGCGTGGCGGCGCGGTTCGGGTGGTCGCGGCGGCGGCGGTTCACCATATTGAACGCGAATACCGTCATGGCGAAGAACGGGATCGGTTCCAGCGCCGAGAAAATCGATCCCCACCACTTCCAGTAGGCCGGCGTGCCTATCCAGAAATAGTGGTGGCCGGTGCCGATTATGCCGGTGATCAAGGTGAGCGTGATGATGACGTACAGCCACTTTTCTATGACTTCACGATCCACCCCGGTCACCTTGATGAGCACGAAGGCCAGCAGCGCGCCAAGTATCAGTTCCCACACGCCTTCCACCCAGAGGTGCACGACCCACCACCAGTAAAACTTGTCCTTGACCAGGTTTTCCGGGTTGTAGAAAGAGAACAGGAAAAATACCGCCAGCCCCCACAGCCCCATCAGGAGCACCAGGCTGATCGAGGTTTTGCGGCCCTTCAGCAGGGTGAGCGTGAGGTTGAACAGGAAGCCCAGCGCGACGATGACTATGCCGACTTTGGTGAGCAGAGGCTGTTCCAGGAACTCGCGCCCCATGGTCGCCAGGAGGTCGTTGCCGGTCATTTCCGCCAGTTTGGCGTAGGGCACCATGAGGTAGCCGACTATCGTGAGCGCGCCCGCCACCAGAAATATCCAGAACAGCGCCATGGCGAGCCTGGGCGAATACAGTTCGGTTTCGGATTCTTCCGGCACCATGTAATAAGCCGCGCCCATGAAGCCGAACAGCAGCCACACGATGAGCAGGTTGGTATGCACCATGCGCGCGATGTTGAACGGAATGGCCGGAAACAGAAAATCCCCGACCACATACTGTAGACCCATGATCAGGCCGAACAGGATTTGCCCGATGAACAGGCCGATCGCAGCGATGAAATACGGCTTCGCCACCGCCTGAGACTTGTATTGCATAGTTGGCTCCTGCCTGGATGGTAAGTTTGAGGACGGGCGTCAGCCTTCGATGTTGGGCGGCCAGTTGTTGGTGTCGATTTCCGAGGTGTATTTGAGGAATTCGACCAGGTCGTCGAGCTGCTTGTCGGTCAGGTTGAACTGAGGCATCTGGCGCCGGCCCGGCACCTTGGTGGGCTGATTCTTGATCCACACCTTGATGAAATCCGGCCCGCGGCGCTTATACACGTTGCCCAGTTCCGGCGCGTAGTAGGCGCCTTCCCCGAGCAGTGTGTGGCAGCCTATGCAGTTATTGACTTCCCATATCTTCTTGCCGGCCGCCACGGCCGGCGTAAGATTGGCGCGGTTGTCGCGCTGGGGCAGGGCTTGCTGGGTGTCGAAGCTCAACGCCAGAAACAGCAGCACGAAAAAAGCCGTGCCGCCATAAAACACGTTGCGCGCCATGGATTTGGAAAATGTGCCGCTCATGTAGGCTCCCGAATATCGCTCGCTGCACGGCGCAGCGTGCCGCGCATAGTGCTTGTGGCGGCACCCCGGCCGCCTTGACCGCGGTCAAAGTGCGCCGGCGCCGCTCGTGCAGGGTGGCGGCGGCCGAGCCTCGGCGCTGGCCTCGAACCAGGCCAGTTGCTCGCGCAGCGCGATCACCTCGCCCACTATCAGCAGGGCCGGTGCGCGCGCGCCGGCCGCGCGGGCGCAATCGGGCAACGTGGCAAGCGTGGCGGCCAGCGTGCGCTGGCGCGGCGTGGTGGCGTTCTCGACCAGCGCCGCCGGGGTGGCGGGGGCGCGCCCGTGCGCGATCAGTTGCGCGCAAATAAGCGCCAGCGCGCCCACGCCCATATAGATCACGACTGTCTGGCGCGGCCGCGCCAGACTTTCCCAGTCCAGGTTGGAACTGCCGTTCTGCAGGTGGCCGGTGGCGAACACGACGGACTGGGAATAATCCCGGTGCGTAAGCGGTATGCCGGCATAAGCCGCCATGCCGCAGGCCGAGGTGATGCCGGGCACCACCTCGAATTCCACGCCGGCCGCCGCCAGCGCCAGGGCTTCTTCGCCGCCGCGGCCAAATACATAAGGGTCGCCGCCCTTGAGCCGCACCACCTGCCGGCCGGCGCCGGCAAGCTGCACCAGGAGGGCGTTGATATCTTCCTGGCGCATGCTGTGGTGGCCGGATTCCTTGCCGGCATATATGCGTTCGGCAGAGGGCGCGGCCAGTTCGAGTATTGCCGGCGCCACCAGGTGATCGACCACCAGCACCTCGGCCGCCGCGATGAGCCGCGCTGCGCGCAGCGTGAGCAAATCCGGGTCGCCCGGCCCGGCGCCGACCAGCGCGACGCGGCCGCGGCGCGGGCAGGCAGCCGGTCCGGCGCCCGCGCGCGTGCCGGCCGGATGGCCGCCACAGTCCGCGCGCGGCCGGCGGCCGTCCGGCGCTGTGCCGTGGTCAGTGCGTAGCAGCCGGTCGATCGCGCCCATGACTTGCTCCCGGTTATTTCCCCGGCGCCAATCTATCCCCATTGACGCCCGAATTTGATTGACGGCAGTCAAGGAATGCGCCGGTGCGGAAGTCCATGCTATGCGCCCGGCGAATTCCGATTTCCGCCACAACTTAAATGAGGGGATGCATGATGAAACCGAAGGACAAGTGGTTTGCTTCTGCGGCCGCGCTCGCTGCGCTGCCGCTTGCAATCAGCATGGCATACGCGGACGAAGCGCAGTCTCAGCACAAGGACGTTAGTCCCGCAGAAGTCAGATACCAAGGCGCCGCAGGTTCGCCCCTGGCCAATGTTGAGATGTATCAAGACATCAATCCCAAGGCGCCGCAAATGTCCAAGGCGGAATTCGACAAGGCGCGCCAAATCTACTTCCAGCGCTGCGCGGGTTGCCACGGCGTGCTGCGCAAGGGCGCCACGGGCAAGCCCCTCACGCCCGACAAGACGCTGGAACGCGGCACGGAATATCACAAGGTGTTCATCAAGTACGGCTCGCCGGCCGGCATGCCGAACTGGGGCACGTCGGGCGAACTGAGCGACGACGAAGTCGATCTGATGGCGCGCTATATCCAGCAGACGCCTCCGCAGCCGCCCGAATTCGGCATGAAGGAAATGAAGGAAACCTGGAAGGTGGTCATTCCGCCCAGCCAGCGGCCGACCAAGAAGATGAACGCCTACAACATCGCCAACGTGTTCTCGACCACGCTGCGCGATTCGGGTGAAGTGGCGGTGATAGACGGCGACACGAAAAAGATCATCAATATCGTGAAGACCGGCTATGCGGTGCATATTTCGCGCCTGTCGGCGTCCGGCCGCTATCTGTATGTGATAGGCCGCGACGCCAAGGTCAACATGATAGATCTGTGGATGGAAAAGCCCGACACGGTCGCGGAAATCCGCATCGGCCTGGAAGCGCGCTCGGTCGAAACGTCCAAGTACAAGGGCTATGAGGACAAGTACGCGATCGGCGGCAGCTACTGGCCGCCCCAGTACGTCATCATGAAGGGCGATACGCTGGAGCCGCTCAAAATCGTGTCCACGCGCGGCACCACGGTGGATACGCAGGATTACCACCCCGAGCCGCGCGTGGCATCCATCGTGGCTTCGCACTTCCGGCCGGAGTTCCTCGTGAACATCAAGGAAACCGGCAAGACGCTCATGGTGGATTATTCCGATATCGCCAATCTGAAGAGCACCGAAATCGGCTCGGCGCGCTTCCTGCACGACGGCGGCTTCGATTCCACGCTGCGCTATTTCCTCGTGGCGGCCAACCAGTCGAACAAGATTGCGGTGATCGACACCAAGGAAAACAAGCTGGCCGGACTGGTCGATGTGGGCAAAATCCCGCACCCGGGCCGCGGCGCGAATTTCGTGCATCCCAAGTTCGGCCCGGTGTGGGCCACCGGCGACCTGGGCGACGAAGAAATCGCGCTGATCGGCACCGACCCGGTCAAGCACAAGCAGCACGCCTGGAAGATGGTCGGCAAGCTGCAAAGCCAGGGCGGCGGATCGCTGTTCATCAAGACGCATCCGAAATCGCGCCACCTGTATGTCGATAATCCGCTCAATCCCGACCCGAAAATCAACCAGAGCGTGGCCGTGTATGAGCTGAACAACCTCGACGCGGGCTACAAGGTGCTGCCCATAGGCGAGTGGGCCGGCTTGAGCGACGACGGTGCCAAGCGCGTCGTGCAGCCGGAGTACAACAAGGCCGGCGACGAGGTGTGGTTCTCGGTGTGGTCCGCCAAGAACAAGGAGTCGGCACTGGTCGTGGTGGATGACAAAACGCTCAAGCTCAAAGCCGTAATCAAGGACCCGCGCCTGATTACGCCTACCGGCAAGTTCAACGTCACCAACACGCAGCACGACATTTATTGATGCAGTTTGGCCAGCCGGCGCGCGCTTGCCGCCGGCGGCGCCAGGGCGCCCCGCTCATGCACATTCGTTTCGCGCTGACCTTCGCGCTGGTTGCCTGCGCCTTGCAGGCGGCCGGCGCGGCGGAGGTGCCCGAACCGGCGCCGGGGCGGCGCGCCGAACTGGTGAATCTGGTGCGGCAGGACTGCGGATCCTGCCACGGCATGAGTTTGCGCGGCGGTCTGGGGCCGCCGCTATTGCCGCAAAGTTTGCGCGGCCAGCCTTCCGATCTGCTGGTGCTGACCGTGCTGTACGGCCGCGGCGGCACCGCCATGGCGGGCTGGCAGCCATTTCTGAGCGCGGACGAGGCGGCCTGGATCGTGGAGCGCCTGAAAAGCGGCTTTCCGGAATTAGTCCCATGAAACCGATGCATTGCACCCGGCCGTGTCGCCCATGTGCCGGTGAATTCCTTCCACCGTTCGCCCTGAGCCGGCCGAACGGCGTGCGCAGGGCAGCGCGGGTGATCGGCCAACACCAGGCGGCGCCCAAGCCGTTCGTGGTGAGCCTGTCGAACCATGAACGGCTTTGCCGGTTGGCGCGGACCGGACCACTACCCGGAGCGCCAGGGAGATGACATTGCGCACTTGGAATTTGCGCCCGCTCGCGGCGCTATGCCTGGCTGCCGCGCTGGCCGGCTGTGCCGGACCCGGCGCCGTCGCGCCGGATGGCCTGCGCGGCACGGGCGACCTCGGCATCGTGATCGAGCGCGCCAGCGGCAGCGTGCAGGTGGTCGACCATACGCGCCGCGCGATTTTGGGCCAGGTCGAGGGCCTGGGCGACCTGTCGCACGCGCACGCCACCTATACGCGCGACGGCCGCTTTGCATTCGTGTTCGGGCG
>JAEUNN010000606.1 GCA_016791085.1 Rhodocyclaceae bacterium
TTGGGCGGTAGTTCCAGCGGGCCTTTGGTGCCGCAGGCGGCACAACAGAGCATTGCAAATAGTGCGAGTGCGCGGGGCTTCATCTCGACCGGACCGGTAAGGTGGTGAAATCCCGACGGATTTTATAGGAATTGGCGCAGCGATGGACGAATCGAAATTTGATGCTCTGGCCGCCGCCGCGCTCACGCGGATCGAAGGCGCGCTGGAACAGATCGACGACCTCGAGTTCGAGGTCGGCGCGGGCGGCGTGATCGAAGTCGAGTTTGACGACGGGGCGGTCATGGTGATCAATCGCCATGGCGCGGCGCGCGAAATCTGGGTGGCCGACAAGAGCGGGGGATTTCATTTTCGCCCGCAGGACGGCATCTGGATCAATACGCGCGACGGGGAAGAACTGTTCGCCGCGCTCGGGCGCCTCATCGGCGCACACCTCGGACGCAAGGTCAGCCTGGATTGACGCCCGATTCAACGCGTGTGTTGGGCGAACTGAACGGGAATATCGGCGGTGGCCCGGCATCGGGCGGCGCCGGGGCTTCGTCGTCGCGCCGGTTCGGTTCGGTCGGCAATTGTTCTTCGTATATCAGGTCCGGGCGCTGGCCGCTGCCTTCGCCGCCGGGCTGAATTTCGATGAGGCCCTGGGGCCTTGCCATGCGCATTTCCGGTACGCCGGCGAGCGCTTTTTCCATGTAGCCGATCCACATCGGCAAAGCCGCAAAACCGCCGGTTTCGCCATTGCCCAATTTGTGCGGCTGGTCGAATCCCAGCCAGGCAATTGCAACCAGCGACGGCTGATAACCGCAGAACCAGGCGTCCACGTAATCGTTGGTGGTACCGGTCTTGCCGGCCAGGTCGTTGCGCTTCAGTGCCAGTGCGCGCGTCGCGGTACCGCGGCGCACCACGTCCTGCATCATGCTGTCCATCAGGTAGGCGTTACGCGCATCGATCACGCGCAGCCGCTCGTCGCCCGCCAGCGGCGGCTCCACCTTGGCCAGCACGACGTCGTGATCGTCGCGGATTTCCGTCACGATGTGCGGCATGGTGCGATAGCCGCCGTTCGCGAACACCGAATAGGCATTCAGCATCTGCCAGGGCGATACCAGCCCGGCGCCCAATGCCAGCGTCAGGTAGGGCGGGTTCTTGTCGGCGTCGAAGCCGAAGCGCACGGCATAGTCCTGCGCATAACGGGTGCCGATGGAGCGCAGCAGGCGTATCGACACCATGTTTTTCGAGCGCGCCAGCGCCGTGCGCAGCTGTATCAGGCCGTCGTACTTGCCGTCGTAGTTTTTCGGTTCCCAGGGCTGGCTGCCGGTTTCCGAGGCCGGAATCACGATGGGAGAATCATCGACTTCGGAAGACGGTCCATAGCCCTTTTCCAATGCCGCCGAATAGATGAAGGGCTTGAAACTGGATCCGGGCTGGCGCCAGGCCTGCGTGACGCGGTTGAATTTGTTGCGGTTGAAGTCGAATCCGCCCACCAATGCATGTACGGCACCGTTGCGCGGGTCGGCGGCCACGAACGCGGCCTCGACTTCCGGCAACTGGGTGAGTTGCCAGCCGGATTTTGCGTCTTTGGTGACCCGTACCAGCGCACCGCGGCGTATGCGGCGCGCCGCCGGCGCCTTGTCGTCCAGCATGGCGCGGCAGAATTTCAGCGCCTCGCCGCTCAGCGTGAGCACTTCCCCGCCCAGAGCGTGCAACTTCACGCGCTGCGGCGTGGCCTCCAACACCACCGCGGGACGCAAATCTTCCGATTCCTGCACGTCCTGCAATTCGTCTTCCAGGGCGTCTTCCGGGGTGTCGCCCAGTTTCGACATGTCGATATAGGCTTCCGCGCCGCGGCAGCCGTGGCGGCGGTCGTAATCCAGCACGGCGCGCCGCGCGGCCGCCCAGGCGGCCTCCTGCTCGCGGCCGACTATGGTGGTAAATACCTTCAGCCCGCGCGTGTAGGCGCCTTCCTGGAACTGTTCGTAGGCGATCTGGCGTGCCATTTCCGCCACATGTTCGGCATGTATGGCGTAGGAGGTCGGATCGCGCCGCAGGCGCAATTCTTCCGCACGGGCCGCGGCATACTGCTTGTCGTCGATGAAATTTAGTTCGCGCATGCGCCGCAACACGTACTGCTGGCGCAGCGTGGCGCGTTTGAGGTTGCTGATCGGGTTGTATTTCGAGGGGGCCTTGGGCAGTCCGGCCAGCATGGCGGCTTCGGCAAGGCTAATGTTTTGCAGGGCTTTGCCGAAATAGGTCTGGGCTGCCACCGCGAAGCCGTAGGCGCGCTGGCCCAGATAGATCTGGTTGATGTAAAGCTCGAGTATCTGGTTCTTGCTGAGGTTCTTTTCGATTTTGAAAGCCAGCAGAACCTCGTAAGCTTTACGTGTGATGGTCTTTTCGTTGGAAAGGAAAAAGTTGCGCGCCACCTGCATCGTGATGGTACTCGCACCCTGGTGGGCTCCACCCCTGGTAAGGTTGGTCAGCGCGGCGCGCATTACTCCCAGGGTGTCCACGCCGGCATGTTCGTAGAACCTTTCGTCCTCGGCGGCGATGATGGCTTGTTGCAGCACTTTGGGTACGTCGGCGATCGGCACGACGGAACGGCGTTCTTCGCCGAATTCGCCGATCAGTTGCCCGTCGGAGGTATAGACGCGCAACGGGACTTTGGGACGGTAGTCGGTCAGGACGTCGAGCGAGGGCAGTTGCGGGTAGGCAAGCAACACGAAAATCGTCGCCAGCGACAGCCCGACGAGCAGCAGGCCGGCGACGGCGGCAAGCACGTAAAGCGGCCAACGCAATGCGGGGGACAAGTGGATTACCGAAATTTGAAAAGTATCGATTATAAAGGGCGCAGGGCGGCCGGCTTCGACCGGAGAAAATTCTTTACAGTCGAAGCGCTTGTTGCTAGCATCTAATGTAAATTATGCGTATCGCGCCTAAGTGACCGTATCGAAAGGAAAAAATTCTTGGCGCTAGACCTTTCGTTCCTGAACGTGTTCAACCCGAAGGCGCGGCCGCTGTTCGGGCTGGACATTTCTTCGTCCGCGGTGAAGATGGTCGAACTGTCCGAGCCCACGCCGGGCAAGTACCGTATCGAGCGCTACACCATCGAGGC
>JAEUNN010000610.1 GCA_016791085.1 Rhodocyclaceae bacterium
TGCTGGCAGTATGTGTTTCCGGCGCGCGGCCTGTCGGTCGATCCGCGCTCGGGCGTGCGGCGCCGCCACCATGCGGACGAAAAGGTATTGCAGCGCGCCGTCGCGCAGGCGGCGCGCGACGCGGGAATAAACAAGCCGGCAGCGCCGCATGCCTTGCGCCATAGTTTTGCGACTGACCTGTTGCGCGCCGGCTACGATATTCGCACGGTGCAGGAATTGCTCGGCCACGCTGATGTGAGCACCACGATGATTTACACGCATGTGCTCAATCGCGGTGGGCGCGGCGTGCAAAGCCCGCTCCATCACATCATGTAAGCCGCTCAGCGCCGTCCGGGGCATTTTGCCCCGGCCGCAACATTTCGCCCTCCGTACCGGCTCCGGAAATGCCACCCGAACTCGCAGGAAAACGCCCAACGACCCGCCCAGGCCTGCCGCCGCCATTGCGCCCTCGCAGCCGGCGGCGCAACGCAGCAACATCCTCAAGGCTTGCGGCGATCCGCTCCCGCAGCGCGACCGGACGTGGAATTTTCGGCTTTGCGGTCACGCCCGCGCGGCTTCACCTTCCAGGCCACGATGCGGCCATCCGAGCCGCCGCTGGCCAGCATTTGACCGTCGTGCGAAAACGCCACCGACCAGATCCAGTCGGAATGCCATTTGCTGTCGGTAATGCTCATGGGGCGCGACAGCAATAGTTCGCCGGTTTCCACGTCCCACAGGTTCAGGCGCTTGTCCCAGCCCACGCTGGCCAAAGTTTGGCCGTCCGGCGCGAATGCCACGCAGCGCACCAGATAGTCGTGCTCGCGCTTGCGCCAGCGCGGCTGGCCCGAGGTCGCGGCGACATCCCACATGCACACCGCCTTGTCCAGTCCGCAACTGGCGAGCGACTTGCCGTCGGGCGAAAAAGCCACGCTCTCCACGGAACTGTTGTGGCGCCCCAGCACCTGCGCCTCGCCGGTTTCGATATCGAGCAGCCACACGGTGTCGCGCAAGGTACCAGCGAAAATGGGCCAGGCTCGACTTACTCTTCCGCCTTATTCTTCCGAGATTGCGTTACCCGAGCGCACGCCCCGGCGTCTCGCCCGCGCAAGTACAGCCCCGCGCCTGCTTTCGCGGGCGGGACGCCCGCGCCCCCAAGGGTGGGCGTAACCGAACCGCCCCAAATTAACGGCACCCGCCTGGGGGCGTGGGCGTCTCGCCCGCGCGGTTACCGCCCCGCGCCTGTGCTCGGGCCCGTGCATGCAAGGCGCCTTCCTGCCGCCACCCCGCCTTCAGTGGCTGGTCCCCTCGGACCTCCTCGTCTTGTTGTACACGTTGTATTTGCCTATCGGCTTGGCCGCCGGCAGACGTTTGATTTCCTTGAAGGTGGTGGCGTCGTAGAAAATGAGTGCGCCGTCCTGTTCCATGAGGCTGGCGATGGCGTAGCGGCCGTGGCGGTCGAATTCGACGTGGGCCAGGGTTTTGCCGGGTTCGGGGCGCAGTTCGGCGACTACCTGCAGGCTGCGTTTGTCTATGATTTGCAGCGTGTCGCGCGCGCTGGGGCTCATCATGGAGTCGGTCCAGGCGTAGGGGCTCAGTTCGTGGCTGCGCAGGAAAAAGCCCGGCCCGCGCGTAGTAATGCGGCCCACGCTGTGCCAGTCCTGCATGTCGATCACGCTGATCACGCCTTCGCGCAAATTGGGGCTGCCCATGACGCGGCGGCCGTTCATGTCCCAGGTGATGCCGGAACCCAGATGCGGCATGCCGGATATTTGCAGCGAGGCGATGCGCCGCCGCACGTCCAGATTCACCACCTGCCCCACGCCGGCGCGTGAGGTGCCCAGCACGGTGTCGTAAGCCTGGCTGAAGAAGAAATCGTCCAGCGCGTCGTCCAGGCGCGTGCGGCGCGGGTTCAGGTAGCCGGGTTTGGCGATGGCCTCGCCCATGGCGTAGTCGTGCACATAGCCGTCGTAAATGTCCGGCGCCTTGGGGTCGTAGGATATTTCCCAGATTTCCGGCACGTCCTTCAGGGCCGCCACGAAACTTTTGCGCGGCGCCGCGTCATACACGGCCGACACGCGCGAGGCCGTGCCCTGCAGGTCTGTCACGTCCATGAGTTTCACGAGCTTGAGATCGGCGTCGAATAGCGCCAGCGTGGCGGGCAGGTAATTGGCCACGGCCACGAATTTTCCGTCGCCCGACACGGCCGCGTTGCGGGTGTTCAGGCCGGCGCGCACTTCGGCCACCAGCTTGAGGTTGTAGAGGTCGTACTTGCTGATCCAGCCGTCGCGCGAGGCGAAAAATACATAGCGCCCGTCCGGCGTGAATTTGGGCCCGCCGTGCAGCGCGTAGCGGCTCGGAAAGCGCGCGATGCGCTGCATGCGGTCGCCGTCCAGCACGCTTACGTGGTGGTCGCCGGCCTCCACGACCACGAACAGGTTGAGCATGTCGGCATCGAAGGCGGGCCGGTCGGGCAGGCTGCCGGGCGCGAAATATTCGACGCGCGAGGCCCTCACGTCGTCCGCATTCCAGCGCGGTGCCGGCGTGACCGGGGTGTAGATCCACTCGGCCAGCGCGGCGATTTCGGCTTCGCTCAGTTTGCCCGCGAAAGGCGGCATTTGCGTGGCGGCGCGGCCCTCGCGCAAGGTGGCGACGGCCTGCGGCTTTTTCAGCCGCTCCAGGCTTTCCGGCAGCAGCGCCGGGCCCATGTTGCCGTAGCGGTCGGCGCCGTGGCAGCTCGCGCAATGTTGCTGGTACAGGGCCGGCGCGTCGGCGCCGGCGGCGCTTGCGGCCGCCCCCAGCGCGAGCAGCAACGCCAGCATGGGCTTCAATAGTTTCAACATGCGCTGACTAAACGTTGAGGTCTGGATACCGCTACCCGCCGCTTAGTTGCGCACGGCGATGCGCCGCCAGGGGCTTACCTGCAGGCGCGGTGCGGGCGCGGCCAGGCCGATTTCGTGGTCGTCCAGATAACAGCCCGGATCTTCCTGCCAGGCGTCGCCGGTCAGCTGCTGCGCGCGCACGCGCGTGTTGCCGTTGCAGATGGCCAGATGGCGGCATGCCGCGCAGCGCCCCGTAACCGGCCGCGGATGCTGTTTGAGGCCGGCCATGAGCGGGTCCGACACATCCGCCCAGATGTCGCCGAAGCGGCGCTCGCGCACGCTGCCCAGCGGGTAGTGCCACCACATGGTGTCGGGATGGACTATGCCCAGGTTGTCGATGTTCGCGACATTCACGCCGCTCGCGTTGCCGCCCCATTGTTCGAGCTTGCCGCGCAGATGCTCCACATGGTCGGGAAAGCGGCGCGCCGCCCAGAGCAGGAACCACGGTCCGTCGGCGTCGTTATTGCCGGTCGTGAATTCGCGCCGGCCGCCGGCCTGTTGGTCGGCCAGACAGGTGTCGAACAGCAAATCCATGGCCGCGCGCGTCTGCTGGTGCCGGGCGTCGTCGGCGCGGTGCTTGTTGCCGCGCCCGGCATAGTTCAGGTGCGAAAAATAGAAGCGGTCTATGCCCTCGTCCGCGCATAGTTGCAACAGCGCCGGCAGGTCGTGCGCGTTGTCCTGCGTCATGGTGTAGCGCACACCCACCTTGAGCCCGCGCGCGTGTGCGAGGCGCAGTGCCTTGAGCGAACGCGCGAAGGCGCCGGGCAGGCGGCGAAAGCGGTCGTGCGTATCGCCCATGCCGTCCAGGCTGATGCCCAGATAGTCGAAGTCGATTTCCGCCAGCGCGTCTATGTTGCGCTCGTCGATGAGCGTGCCGTTGGACGATAGCGCGGTATAAAAACCCATGCCCTTGGCGCGCGCGGCGATGTCGAATATGTCCGGCCGCAACAGCGGCTCGCCGCCCGACAGTATGAGTACCGGCACGCGCGCGGCCTTGAGGTCGTCCATGACGCGGAACACTTCGGCCGTGCTTAGTTCACCCGCGAATTCCTTGTCGGCGGAAATGGAATAGCAGTGCTTGCAGGTCAGGTTGCAGCGCCGCACCAGGTTCCAGATGACCACCGGACCGGGCGGATTGCGGCGCGGGCCTACCGGCGTGGGCGCGAAAATTTCGCGCATGAAACTGGAAATTCTGAACATCGTGAGGTCCCGGATAAGTTGGCGCCGGCAGCGTTGCCCGGCACTATCGGTGAAGTGCGCGGGCCTGCCATTGACAGCCGTCAAGAGCCCAGCCGCAGCCCGGTTTTCTTCAGGATGCGCGTGGAAAACAGCACCTCGTGGGCGCGGCAGGCCGGGCCCAGCAGCGCGCGTATTTCCGCCACCTGTTCCAGCACCGCCGGGCGGTCGCGCCCATGCAGCATGGCGAACAGGTTGTAGGGCCACAGCGGCAGGTGGCGCGGGCGCTGGTAACAGTGGGTCACGCCGGGCAGGCGGCCGACGCGCGCGCCCAGTTCGGCGATGCATGCATCATCGACGTCCCACACGCTCATGCCGTTGGCCGTGTAGCCCAGCGCATAGTGGTTGGGCACCGCACCGATGCGGCGTATCGCGCCGCGCGCCAGCATGGCGGCAAGGCGCCGCTGCACCTCTGCGGCCGGCATGCCGCACTGTTCGGCCAGCGCGTCGTAGGGGCGCTCCACCAGCGGCAGGCCGGCCTGGGTGGCCAGCACCAGGCGGCGGTCCAGTTCATCCTGTTGGGGCAAGGCGGCGTTCATACCGTCAGTTTCATTTCCACGAAGAATTCGCGTTCTTTAGGGAAGGCATACACGGCCAGGCCGGTCGCGGCTTCCAGGCGCGCGCAGGCCTGGTCCAGCGCCTCGGGCGTTTCCACGGCCAGCACGAACCACATGTTGAGCGCATGGTCGCGGCGGTAGTTGTGGGCCACCGCGTGGTCGGCATTCACGCGCGCGGCAACTTCTTCATAGCGCGCTTCCGGCACCGCCAGCGCGGCCAGCAGATAGCGGCCGCCCATGCGCTCGACCTGGAACATGGGGCCGAAACGCGTGAGCACCCCTTCGTCCAGCATTTTGCGCAGGCGCGCGATGAGGGTTGCGGCATCCACGCCCAGCGCGCGCCCCAGTTCGGCATAAGGTTCGTCGCAGAGCGGAAAATCGCCCTGCAGGCGATTGATGATGGCGCGGTCCAGCGCGTCCAGCACGGCGCGGGTTTCACGCATGCGCGGGCTCCGCGCGCGCGCCGCCTGCGGCATAGCGCGCGCCGCACTGTTTGAAGCGGCGGCAAGAAAACAGCACGGCGCCGGCATGCTGTGTCAATCCGCACTCGCTGCTCAGCGCGGCCAGACGCGCCAGCACGGCGCTGCGGTCGCGCCCGTGCAGCATGCAATAAAGGTTGTAATTCCAGCCGGCGTCGCGCCGGCGCCGGTAACAGAGGTTAACGCCGGCCATGCCGGCCAGGCGGGCACCCAGCGCATCCACCGCGGCGTCCGGCACGTCCCACACGCACATGGCATTGGCGCGATAACCCAGTTCGTGGTGGCGCACGATCACGCCCAGGCGCTTGACCAGACCTTCGGCCAGCCAGCGCGCCAGCGTCGCGAGCACTTCGCCCTCGTCCAGCCCGGCCGCCGCGCCCAGGCCAAGGTAGGGCCGCGCGACCAGCGGCAGGCCGCCTTCCAGCGCCTGCATCAGACGCCGCTCGGCGGGCGCCAGCACGCGCGCGGCACGGCTGCCCGGCCCGTGGCGCGTCCTGCCGCCTTGCGGGCCGAGGTCGAAGCCCAGATCTATGTGATATTCGGTGACGAGCGGCGCCACGATGGCCTCGCAGGCCGTTTCGCGCGCGATGTCTCCCAGCACGCGCGCCAGGGCGGCGCCATCGGCGGCGGCCGCGACATACCAGAGGTTGAAACGGTGCTCGCGCTCGTAGTTGTGATTGACTTCGGCATGCGCGCTCACCAGCGCCGCGACCGCGTCCAGGCGTTCCGGCGGCACGGCCAGCGCGGCCAGCGTGCTGGCGCCCACGCGGCCCGGTGCGAATACCGCGCCGACGCGGCTTACCGTGCCGGCCGCGGCAAGCCGGGCGAGCCGCGCCAGCACGTCCGCCTCGGTGCATTCCAGCTTGCCGGCAAGCTGCGCATAAGGCCGCGCATCGAGCGGAAAGCCGCGCTGAAATTCGTTCAACAGGCGGAAATCCAGCCCGGTAGGGAGCGGCGCGAGGGCCTCGGGGCCGGCGGCGCTCATGCTCAAAAACCTATGCGAGCCGCGCGGCTCGTAAAAAATATGCCCGACGGCGATTTGGCCGGCAGTTGCGCGATAGCCGCGAAACTGGCCGTGTCGTATACGGTAACGCGGTCGTCGTCGCGCGCGGATACCCACACGTTTTCGCCGCGCGGCGTAAATTCCAGATGCAGCAC
>JAEUNN010000613.1 GCA_016791085.1 Rhodocyclaceae bacterium
CGACAGGGTCAATGCTTCCAGCCCGCGCACGGTACGCAACCCGGTCGCGTACAGATGCGTAAAAGATATGCCGACGGCGGCGATGCGGTCCAGATTGGGCGTGAGGCCACGCCGCCCGCCCAGCGCTTCGACATAGTCCGCACCCAGGCTTTCCATGGACACCAGCACCACGTTGAGCGGCAGTCTGGTGCCCTTGGCGCGGATTTCGCGCACCGGCACGATGCGCCCGGTCTTGAGACGATCGCCGCCGGCCGCTTCGGCGAATTCCTCACGCAACACGTGTTCGGCGCGGGTGTCGTCCAGGGTCATGTAGTAGCGGCGGTAGTCGAGGTCGTTATTGTTGAACGCGCGCACGAAATCGTAGGCGCCGTTGCCGGCCAGTTCGCGCGCCGAGGCGCTGGGCAGCGCTTCGCGCAGGGTTTGGTCCGGCAGCCAGGCCGGCGCGGCGCAGAACAGCGCCAGCAGCAAAACCCGTGCAAGCCGCCCGCGCCAGGCGCCGGCCGGCAGAACGGCCGCGGCGGCGAGGCGCCTGCGCAATATCCAGAACAGCAGCGCCGCCGCAACGGCCACGCCGGACAGCAGCGCCGGCACGGGGTAGGACTCGCGGATATTGCCGAGCACCTCGCGGCTGAACACCAGGTAATCCACGGCGATGAAATTGAAGCGGCTGGAAAATTCGTTCCAGAACAGGATTTCCGATAGCGCGAGCAACACGCCCGCGGCCAGGCCCGCGAACGCCAGGGGCAGCGCAAGCCAGGCGAAGGCGCGCCGCCCGCGCGGGCTGTCCGGACAGGCCAGCGCCAGCAGCGCAAATGGCAGCAACATCCAGCAGGCGGCCGCCAAATCCTGCGTCAGGCCGACGCCAAATATGGCCAGCAGCCGCAAGGGCTCGAAATTGGCAAAGTCGGCTTCCCAGGCCGTGAGCCCCAGGCGCAACAGCGCATTCATCGCGACACTGGCGACGCCCAGCAAAACCAGGAAAGACCAGCGCGAATCGGAACGCAGGATGGAGTGCACGCAGGGGCCTGAAGAGGTGGAAGTGGCGGGTCCGGCGCGCGCTGCGCACATGCCGGCGCGCCGGGCGGGTTGCCCCCGGCCATACGGCGGGCGGCTGTGGAAACGCCCGCATGATACGAATTCAGGATTGCGGGAAGCTTAACAAATTCCCGCAGCGGCCCGCCGGGACGGCGGGCCGCGCGTGCCGCTACCTCAACACATCGAAAATATTGTTGAAATCGTCGGTCCACAGCTTGAGCCGGGCCGGAGCGGGATCGTGCGTGGTACGGCTGGCGAACGGCGCGGCCGCCAGTACCGATGCGTCCTGTGCGACCAGCACCCAGTCGGTGCGGCGCAGGTCGGAATTTTCCGCCTCGTCGTGTATGAGCGCCGTGGCCAGCCCAAGGTCGCGCGCGATCAGTTCCACCATGGGCGCGAGCCGCACGAACTTGTTCGTGACGTGAAATGCAATGATGCCGCGCGGCGCCATGTGCCGCATATACACCTGCATGGCTTCGCGCGTGATCAGGTGGGCCGGAATGGAATCGCCGGTGAAGGCGTCGATGGCCAGCACGTCGAAATTTTCCGGCGCCGCGGCTTCCAGCGACAGGCGCGCATCGCCCAGCACGGTATCCACGCGCGCGCGGCTGTCGCGCATGAAACTATATTCGTCGCGCGCGAAATCGATTACCTGCGGGTTGATTTCATAGAAGCGATACACGTCGCCGGGCTCGCCATACACGGCCAGCGTGCCGGCGCCCAGGCCGATCAGGCCCACCTTCTTGTTCGGCGTGCGCGAATTCAGGATGGCAAGGCCGATGCCGGAGGTGGCGCCGTAATAGGTGGTCGGCTCCATGCGGCGTTCTGCGGCGAGGTATTGTTCGCCGTGCTTGATGGAGCCGTGATAGAGCTGGCGCACGTCGTCCGCCGGGTCCTCGCGATGCACATCCACCGTGAGCAGCGTGCCGTAGAAATTGCGTGCCATGCGCAGCGTGCCCCGGGTGTCGTCCTGCACCTGCAGCGCCAGCGCCAGCGCACACAGCGCGGCCACGCCGGCGGCGCCCCAGGCGGCGCGGCCGCGGCGCAGCACCACGGCGGCGAGCAATGCCAGCATGATTAGGCCCAGGCCGGTTTCGTAATAGGCCGGCAGGATGCGCGGTGCACCCAGGCCCACGCACACGCCGCCCAGCGCGCCGCCGACCGACACCATGAGGTAGAAGCGCGTCAGGTAGCGCGGCCCGGGGCGCATCTGGGCCAGTTCGCCGTGGCAGAACATGCAGCACATGAACAGCCCGGCCAGATAGACCGGAATCGCGACTTCCAGATCGAACCCCAGACCGCCCGCCTGCAGGCCGTAGGCACAGGCCAGCACCAAGGCCGCGGTGGGCAGCAGGAAGCGGCGCCGCGAATACCAGCGGTCGGATTCGAAACACAGCACGAAAGTCAGCAGATACAGCGTGAGCGGCAGCAGCCACAGCAAGGGAATGGCGGCGATGTTCTGCGTGATGTGGTTGGTCATCGCCAGCAACAGCCAGGACCCCATGGCCGACAGCGCAAGCCACATGAGGTAGTCGCGCGGCGCCGGATCCCAGTCGGCTTCGGGAGTGTGCTGCCTGAGGTGGGCTTCGGGCGGCAGGGCATGTGCGTGGCGCATGAAATAGAAGCCCGAAAACGCGCAAAAGCCCGCGAATGCCGCATACACCATGGACCAGCCGCGCGCCTGCGCGAGCAGGGCGGCGTGCGGCTCGATCAAGAACGGATAGGCCAGGAGCGCCAGCATCGACGCCAGGTTGGACAGCGAAAACAGCCGGTACACGTGGGTGT
>JAEUNN010000624.1 GCA_016791085.1 Rhodocyclaceae bacterium
GGCGCGCGGCAATGTGAGCGGACTTACGCTGCAGGGTCAGGTGCGCTACCGCGGGCTGCGTATCGGCAAGGTCGTGGATATCGGCCTGAACCCCCAGGACGTGCGCGAAATTCTGGTGCGCGTGAGCCTGCCCGAGTGGGCCCTGGTTACGCACGCCACCCGCGCCCAGGTCAATCTGCTCGGCGTGACCGGCCTGGCCTATGTACTGCTAACCGATGACGGCAGCGACCCGCGCCCGCTCACCGGCAGCGCGGACGAGCCGCCGCGCCTGGCATTGGAAAGCTCTCTGTTCGATACGCTCACGGTGCGCGCTGCGGACGTGGTGGAACAGTTGCGGCTGCTCCTGGTGCGCGCGAATACCGTGGCGGCACCGGAAAATACCGACAAACTGGCCCGCATGCTGGCCAACATGGAATCCGTGACGGCCGACCTGACGCGGCTGGCTCACGATTTGCCGGCACTGTCGGCGACCGCGCGCAAGGTGCTCAACGACGAAAACGTGGTGCGCCTGAACAATGCGCTGGCCAGTGTCGAACGCAGCGCCGGGGCGGTGCCGCCGCTCGCCGACGAACTGAAGTTGCTGGTGCAGTCGCTGCAGGTACTCAGTACGCGTCTGGACGTGCTGAGCCGCGAGGCCGGCGGCGAACTGGCGGGCAGCACGCTGCCGCGCATCAATGCGCTGGTGGCGGATTTGAGCCGCAATTCGCGCCAGCTCGGGCGCGTGCTCGGCGAACTCGAAAATTCGCCGCAAGCCCTCATTTTCGGCAGCGGCCCGCGTGCACCCGGACCGGGCGAGCGCGGCTATGTGGAGCCGCGGCCATGAAGTTCCAGGACAATTTCGCCGTAATTTGCCGGCGCCGCGGCGGTGTTTGCCTGGCGCTCCTGGCCTGCTGCCTGCTGGCCGCCTGTTTCGGGCGCAGCGCGGGCGCCCCCGCGGCGGTATTCGATTTCGGCGCGCCGCCGTCTGCCGCGGCCCCCGCCGCGCTGCCCCTGCGCGGCATAGACGTGACGGCGCCGAGCTGGCTGGATACGCCGGCGCTGCAATACCGGCTCGCCCATGTCGAGGCGGCGCGCCGCCATGCCTATGCGGAAAGCCGCTGGGCTGCGGCACCGGCGGAATTGCTCGAGCGCGCCCTGCGCCGCGCGCTGCTGGGCGGGACCGAAGCCGCGGCGGGTTGCCGGCTGCGTGTGGAA
This sequence comes from Rhodocyclaceae bacterium, assembly GCA_016791085.1. Classification (GTDB taxonomy): domain Bacteria; phylum Pseudomonadota; class Gammaproteobacteria; order Burkholderiales; family Rhodocyclaceae; genus JAEUNM01. The sequence continues at coordinate 1,195 of JAEUNN010000624.1, forward strand.
CTGGACGAATTCATCCAGGTTTTCGATGCCGCCAGCGCCAGCCATGGCGAACTTGCCCTGCGTGCGACGCTCACGTCCACCCAGGCCGAGCGCGTGCTGGCGCGCAAATCCTTCAGTTTCAGCGAGCCCGCGGCGCGGGCCGACGCGAGTGGTGCGGCCGATGCGCTGGCGCGCGCCGGCATGGCGGCCGCCGCGGCGCTGCGCGACTGGGTCGCCGCGCTGCCGGCCGAAATCGGCAAAACCTGTCGCAACGTCTGATCGCGCCGCAGCGTTTCGGCCAGGCGCTTGCGCGCAGACCGCTGGCGGCAAACGGACGGCGCAGGGTTTGCGAATTGAGCCGGTCAAGGCGGCCCGCAGCCGGTAAAATCCCAAGGGCACGGCCAGGGAATGCACGTCGTGCCGGCCGCATGCCGGCGGCCACTAATAATCCAAGGAGGTAGCATCATGAGCGCAGTACCGCAAGCCGACGAACCCACCTTGTTGCGTGCCGATGCCGCGGGCGTGGCCACGCTGACGCTGAACCGGCCGGCGCAGTTCAACTCGCTGTCGCGCGCGCTGCTGGCCGAACTGACGACCGAATTGCAGGCCATACGCGAGGACGCGTCGGTGCGCGTGGTGGTGATCGCCGGCGCCGGCAAGGCTTACTGCACCGGGCACGACCTGAAGGAAATGCGCTCCGATGCGTCGCCGGAATTCCAGCGCAAGCTGTTCTCCGAGTGCGCGCGCGTGATGACCTTGCTCACGCAACTGCCGCAGCCGGTGATCGCCCGCGTGCATGGCGTGGCGACCGCCGCGGGCTGCCAGCTGGTGGCGCAATGCGACCTGGCGGTGGCGGCCGAACACGTGAAGTTCGCGGTATCCGGCATCAATCTGGGGCTGTTCTGTTCCACCCCGGCGGTTGCTCTGGCGCGCAACGTCGGGCGCAAGGCGGCATTCGAAATGCTTGCCACGGGCGACTTCATCAGTGCCGCGCGGGCGCGCGAACTGGGCCTCATAAACCGCGTCGTGGCGGCCGAAGAACTGGACGCGGCGGTGGCAGAACTGGCCGCCAAACTGGTCGCCAAGCCGGCCATATCGCTGGCGCGCGGCAAGGAGGCGTTCTATCGCCAGATCGAAATGGGTCTGGAAGGCGCCTATCAGTTCGCCGCCGAAGCCATGGCCTGCAACATGGGCGACCATGCCGCGCAGGAAGGCATAGACGCCTTCATCGAAAAGCGTCCGCCGCGCTGGAATTGAAGCCGCGGCCGGTTTGCCGGCCGGCGCGGGCGCCGCGCGAATGCCATACTGGATGGAATAAATGCTTCTACCGGTCTGGTACGGAGCGCGCTCTGCGCCCCGGAGCCGGGCCGGCTGCCCGAGGTCCGACTTGAATTTCCCCGCAACCCTGTTTTCCACGGCCTGGTATGTGATCGGTATGGTCGGGGCGCTGGCCGTGTTGGCGCTGGCGATCTGGCAAGCGCCCTGGAAGTGGTTGGCCGACAGCCGTCACCTGAACGTGTGGCTGGGCGCGGTGGTGGCGCTGGCGCTCATCTGGAGCTTGCGCGCCGGCGTGTATCCGGGGCTCAACCTGCATCTGCTGGGTGGCATGCTGCTCACGCTGGTGGCCGGGCGCCAGCTGGCGCTGATCGGCCTCGCGCTGGTGCTGGCCGCCGTCACGGTAAATGGCGACACGCCGTGGATATCCTACGGCCTCAATTTTCTCGTCATGGCCTGCGCGCCCGTGTATGCGGCAACCGCGATCATGGCGCTGGTGGCGCGGCGCTTGCCGCGCCACTTTTTTGTGTACATTTTCTGCAACGGCTTTTTCGGCGCCGCACTCAGCGTGGCAGCAGTCGGCGGCGTATCCAACGCCGTGCTGTGGCTGTCTGGCGCCTACCCATTTGAATTCCTGCTCGACCAATATACGATGTACTTCCTGCTGCTGGGCTTTTCCGAAGCCTGGCTGACCGGTATGGTGGTAACGCTCATGGTCGTCTATCGCCCCGAGTGGGTAAGTACTTTCGACGATCACCTGTATCTCGACAACCAATGACAAGGGAGACCGCAACATGACCTACACCGCGCCGCTGCGCGACATGCAATTCGTGATCCATGAGCTTGCCGCCTACGACCGCGTCGCCGCGCTGCCGGGTAACGAGGAATTCACGCCCGACCTGGTCGATGCGGTGCTGGACGAGGCGGCGAAACTGGCCGCCAATGTGCTGGCTCCGCTCAATCGCACCGGTGACACGCAAGGTGCGCGCTGGGCCGATCGCACGGTAAGCACCGCGCCGGGCTGGAAGCAGGCCTATCAGCAGTTCGTCGAAGGCGGCTGGAGCGCGCTGGGTTCGGATCCGGAATACGGCGGCCAGGGCATGCCCAAGGTGGTGTCGGCGGCGGTGTCGGAAATGTGGAAATCCGCCAACATGGCGTTTGCGCTGTGCCCCATGCTGACCGTGGGCGCGTCCGAAGCCATAGAACTTAGCGGCAGCGACGCGGTGAAACAGACCTATCTGCCCAACATGGTGTCCGGCAAATGGACCGGCACCATGAACTTGACCGAACCCCAGGCCGGTTCCGACCTGGCCGCCGTGCGCACGCGCGCCGAGCCGCAGGCGGACGGAAGTTACCGCCTGTTCGGCCAGAAAATTTTCATTACCTACGGCGAGCACGATCTGACCGAAAACATCATCCACCTGGTGCTGGCGCGGCTGCCGGATGCGCCGCCCGGCGTGAAGGGCATATCGCTGTTCGTGGTG
>JAEUNN010000734.1 GCA_016791085.1 Rhodocyclaceae bacterium
GGGCGAGGGCATCAAGTGGAAAATCGGCGCACGTGCCGACGTCGATCTTGCGTATACGGCGGGCAACGATTTCTATCCCCCCGACGTAAGGCGCGACCAGCGTGCGAGTTTCATGCTGCGCGAAAACTACCTGGATTTTTCCGCTTTCGGGCTGGACATGCGGGTCGGCCGGCAGCATATCGTTTGGGGCGAAATGGTCGGCCTGTTTTTTGCCGATGTGGTGTCGGCGCGCGACATGCGCGAATTTTTTCTGCCCGAGTTCGACCAGATGCGGACGCCGCAATGGGCGGTGCGCGGCGAGTATTTCAAGGGCGACTTTCACGCCGAATTCGTGTGGGTGCCCTATCCCAGTTTCGACAGCATAGGCCGGCCGGGCGCGGATTTTTTCGCGATGCCGTATTTGCTGCCGGGTCGTTCGTTTACGATCAATGAGGAGCAAAAGCCGACGCGAAAATTACGCAACTCGAATTACGGGGTACGTGCCTCGTATTTGTGGAGCGGGTGGGACTTGTCGGCGTTCTATTACCGTAGCCTGGACATCAATCCGGTGTTTCTGCGCGATGCCAGCGGGCCGGGGGACGTGGTTTATACGCCGCGTCACGAGTGGATTCATCAATGGGGCGGAACGCTCAGCAAGGACATGGGCTTGTTCGTGCTGAAGGCGGAAGGCGTGGTCACCTTCGACCGCCGTGTGGATGTGTCCACGCCCACTTCGCCGGATGGGTTGATGGCGCAGAAAATGCTCGATTACGCGCTTGGCGCCGATTTCACGTTGCCCGGCGAAACCCGCCTCAACCTGCAGTACTTCGAGCGCTTGCATATCGACCCGGTGCCGGGGCTTACCGCCAACAAGCACGAGCCGGGCTATGCGATTCTGGTCAATCGCAAGCTTGCGCCGGAATGGGAGGTCGAAGTGCTTGGGGTGCAAAGTTTGTCCCGGCACGACTGGATGCTGCGCCCGCACGTCGACTGGAAATTTGCCCGCGACTGGCGTGCCCGTTTCGGTATTGATGCGTTCGGTGGCAATTCGAGCGGCTTTTTCGGTAGATTTGGCAAGGCAGACCGCGCCTACGCGGAAATGCGCTTCAGTTTCTGAGGGCGGACCTAAATGAGCCGCGCGGTTCTGCTTACACTTGCGAGTGTCGCCTGCTCCGCCGCAATTTCGGTGTAGCCCCCCGGTCGCTGGCGGGCACACGATCAGACACTCATGCCGAAATCGTGCGCACGCAGTAATCCCCGCGCAGCCGATGAACGACGGTGACGAGATGCGTGGCCCGGTTGTCAAGGTCGGCCGCCGCGTAGCGTTCGCAAAGCTGGACTGCATGGGCTTGGTGCACTACTCTATTTCTGGCTGTACTCGGAACGGGAAGATTCGGCTGCCCCTGCGCTAGTGCTGATTGCTGGAAGGGGCGTGATCGGCTTCGGGCCCGTGTAGGGGTTTATTGCTGTGGGGCGTCGAAGCGTTGAAACCATGACCGAATCTCACATGCGCGGGCGATTCGGGCTTACACCCGGCCGCGCCGACTAAATTTCTGAAAATGCGTAAAGTTCTGTTTTTCGCCGAGGCGGCATCCCTCGCACACGTGGCGCGACCGGTGGTTCTTGCGCAGGCGCTGGATGCGAAAAAATGGCAGGTGGAATTCGCTGCCTCGGAAGGCTTTGCGCTTTGCTTCGCGGGCACCGATTGGCCCCGCCACAAATTGACGAGCATTGCAGCGCGCGAATTCCTGGAGCGGCTGGCCGGCGGCAAGCCACTTTATACGGCGACCGAATTGCAGTCATATGTAGAGGATGAAGTCGCGCTGCTAGAGAAAGTTAAACCAGACGTCGTGGTGGGAGATTTTCGCCTTTCGCTATCGGTTTCTGCACGTGTCGCAAAAATTCCGTACGTTGCAATCGCAAATGCCCACTGGAGCCCCTATTCGTCGGTGCCCGAATTTCCGATGCCTGACTTGAAGGGCATGGGATGGTTGCCGCTTGGAGTTGCGAAGAGCATTTTTTCCATGGTCGCCCCCTTTGCATTTGGCCAGCATCGGCGGCCGTTAAATCGGGTCAGAGAGCTTTACGGACTAGAGCAGCTATCCGAATTGACTCGTGTGTATACCGATTCCGATCTTTGTTTATATGCGGATACGCCAGACCTTGTGCCCACCCGAAATTTACCTCCCGACCATCAATACGTCGGCCCGATCGTGTGGTGCCCAGCGATGGATGTGCCTTCGTGGTGGGGCCGTTGGCCGGATACGCCACGGGCTTATGTCACCTTGGGCTCCACAGGCCGGGCGGATCAATTGCCGCGTGTGCTGGCTGCGCTAAAACGCGCGGGGGTGGTTGCCATCGTGGCGACGGCGGGTCGTGCGGATATTGCTAGCGAAGCCGGCAAAATATATTCCGCCGCCTATCTTCCTGGCGATCAGGCCTGCCGCGCAGCGGATTTTGTTGTCTGCAACGGAGGTAGCGCAACCGTGTACCAGGCGCTCGCGCAGGGCGTTCCAGTGATTGGAATCTGCTCTAACATGGATCAGTTTCTGACCATGCGCTGTGTCCAACAGTCAGGTGCCGGTATCACACTTCGCGCTGGTAGGCTGGAGGACGAAGGCCTCGACCGTGCCATGCGGGCAGTATCCACCGATTCGGCTTACACGGCAGCGGCAAAAAAGGTGCAGCAAGACTTTCAAGCGAATCCGGCTGAAGTGCTGTTTCCCCGGGCACTGGCCGCTCTAAAAACATAAAGGCAGGCGGAGCCTGCCTTTATGTTCACGCGGCGCGCGAAGTTCTCAATGGCGCGCCTTGCGGCGAGTGAGGGATAGCAGGCCCAAACCAAGGCCAAGCAAGGCGATGCCGCCGGGTTCAGGTACAACGAGGAACGAACTTGAAGCATCTGCCTGCAGTTCGAACCACGGTCCCGTTGTCCCGTTTCGCGAGCCCAGTTTGTTACCCGCGCAGCCGGACTTCCCCGATGGCGCGCCGGTTGGAGAACCTGGGCCGCTAATCAACGTTCCGCTACCGGTTGTGAAGCAGGAAGACGGGTCCACTTGTGTAAAGGGCGCATTCAACTGGGTGTCGAGGAGCAGCAGATCGCCAGACCGGAAATTCTGGAAGAAGTCCGTCCGATATATGTTGGTTATCTGAACCGCAAGAGTAGACGACCCTTGGCCAACCACGCTGGATATGGTTCCGTAGTTATTGGTGCCGAAATTGTCCAGGCGCGTACTTGTCTGGCCAGTCGTGATGAAGTTTGACTGTCCGCGTCCACTCGTAGGGTCGTATGGAAGTACCGTGCCTTCGAGTAGCAGCACTGCTCCAGCTGTGTCCTGGACCGCGTCGCTGCCATAGCCGCGTCCGGTCAAAGCGTTCGAACCTGGCGACGGGTCGTAGTAAATCCGGAAAAAGTTGTCTCCGCCTGCGGTGATTTGGTACCCGACGCTACCAAATCCTATCGATCCGGTGAAACTCGAGACTGTTTCGCGAAACCCCGTCTCGAAGGTCAATTCGAATCCGTTCAGGCTACCGGTTTTGTTTCCGTCGCCGTCGAGTATGCTGCCCAGGCGGGCGTGCGAGTATGCCTGCACGACCGACCCAAAAGTTGGATTCGTGACGCTTTGCCCTGCCACAGTGCTGGTCACAAGCGCACTATTGGGCAGCCAGTCAAAAGAAGCAACGCTTTGTACCGCGTTGCTGGCGCTGAAATTTCCATCCGGATCAAACTGGATGGAACTGGTTTGCCCGGCACCTGCGCTGCCCGCGAAGACCGTTGCGAGTGCGCCAAGCGCAATGTGGTGTTTTATGTTGGCCATGTCGATTCCCCAGTTCCGCGATTGTACGGCAAGCGGATATGTAATGCAAAATTGCGTAGGTCAAAGCACGTTCTGTGCCTGGACTTCTAAACGGCTGGGAAATCAGTGGTTTGAACTTACGGCTAGGTGCCCTGGGAAGTGGCTTGGATGGGTGGTGTAAAGTTTTTCGACAATTGCTCGTCTGAAGGCGGAGAATCTCGCTTTGGCTCAACCAGACCGCCCAGGGCAGGCTTTTTTCAGGCCGCCCTGGGAATTCCGCTAGTTACCGCTGGCGACGACGGCCAAGTCCGAGCCCAGCAAGGCCGAGCCCCAGCAGTGCCAGCGCAGCCGGTTCCGGAACGCGCTGATCGAATACGCTGGACGCATCGGTCTGGACTTGGAAGAATGGGCCGGTGACGCCGTTCACCGTGCCGAGATTGTTGGTTCGGCACGAATCCTGGATCTGCGTTGCCGTCCCGCCCGAAAGGAGCCCCGGTCCGCTTACCAGGGTGTTCGAACCGGTCGTGAAGCAGGACGACGGGTTGACCTGTGCAAAAGGCGCATTCAACTGTGTATCCATATGCATGGTCACAACAGATCCGACGCTGAGACCCGACAGGAAGAAGCTGGAATTGAACGAGTCGATCGAAACGTCGAGCGTGCCGGAGCCCTGACCCACAACGCTGTCAATCCGCGGGTAGTTGTCGGTGCCCACCTTGTCGAAGCGGGTGTCAACCACGCCCGTTGTCGTAAAGGTCGACTCGCCACGGCCGGATCCCGTGTTGAAAGAGAGGACGTGCCCTTCGAGTATCAGAACCGCGCCGCCCGGGTCACGTACGCTGGCCAGATTGCCATATCCGCGGCCGGTCAGAGCGTCCGAGCCTGCCGTCGGGTCGTAGTACAGGCGGAAAAAGTTGTCGCCGCCGGCAATGGTGCGCAGGATGATGTTGGCGAAACCTACGGAGCCCGAAAACTGGTGCACCACTTCCTGGAAACCCATTTCGAAGGTCCATTCGGCGCTGTTCGCGAGGTCACCGACGGGGTTTCCGTCTTGCGTAAACCCACCCAGCCTGCCATGCGTGTAGGTCTGCACGATATCGGCCGGGCCGGGACAGACGCCCGTTGGCTGGCAGGCCGGAATGGTATTGCTCAGTTCGGGAAGCGGATTGACAACGTTTTGGCCAGGGCGCGTCGTGGTGACCAGCGCACTGTTCGGAAGCCAATCCAATCCATTGATTGCAAATGGGTTTACGCCGTTGCCTTGGGCGTCGACCGTGAGTGTTGCAGTGACGGCATTGGCCGTGCCCACACCGGCGAGCATTGCTATGCCGCACGCTATCAGATTTTTTATGGTCACAGAATTCTCCTTGATGCGAACCAAATTTTCGCCGGTTGGCGACTCGGTTGTATATAAGCAGTTATCATGCCTGGAATATAAAAATTAAGGAAATCAATTGGATAGTGTTTTGCGCGTGAACAAAACTAGCGATTTGGCATCGCAACTGTAAGCTAATTCGACAAGGATGGAGGCATATGCAAGCGGGTTCCCGTGGAAAATCCGACTGCCTACGCATGCACCGGGCGCTTGCGCACGAATCGAGTTGTTTCAGCTCCGATCGGGAACAGGCGCATGCTGGTATCGGGCGGGACACGGTGGCCGATTCATCGGCGAACGTCGGCTAACCTTCTTGTTGGCTCGCAACCTGCTGATAAATAGCAGGTTTGTTTTTTCATGCAGACGCTGCATATCGTTGGGAAGGACGGCTGGGGGCAGTGCCGCAAACGCGCCTTCGAACTGGGAGTGCGGCAAACAGACAGATGCACATCGTTGATGATTGAGCGCAATTGGCCGCTTGAGACAACATGGGCCGCGTAAATCACCGTGGGTAGCGCGAGACATTAGTTTTTGTTGAACTTATATTTCAGAGCGTTTCCTGTCAATCTCAGAAAAGTTTGGTAATTCTGTGATGATTATGCAAAAAGGGTCGAGTAGGCGGCGTTCCTCGATGTGTCGAACGGCATCGTGTTCATATGCGGGAAAATCCCGGCGAGCACCGCATGACGTGCTTCGTTTTCGATGAAGCGCAGTGGATGTTTCAAGATCGCGGCGCGCGAGCCACGGGGGCGGCCCGATGCGTGCGACTACGCGTCAACGCCGAACCCAGACTGCCCGAATTTCCAGAATTTGATTGCTTTTATGCTCGGATAATGGGTTCATGCCCGGACGATGTATCGCCTAGACGCGCGTAATTCGCTGCGGCGGTGCATCGGCGCGCGGGCGTGCCAGAGTATCTGGTGCCCTATCGTTTGGACAGGTGCTTCAAACTCGTACATCTGCGTGCGCGTCGCGCTGGCTGTATTTTGTCGACTTGCTCCACCCGGGGGGATATCGGTGGGCGGAACGCCTGGAACACTTTGGGCCAGCCTGCACTTGCGGGCGGGGTTAGCAGGGGGCTGCGTCTGCAGGACTCCGGCGCGGCACATGGTGAACCTAGGCTCGCGGTGCGCCCCTTTTCAGGCAGCGTGCACCATTCGTGCCGGACCTGCCCGAGCTGACGATAGGCAATGCACCCGGATTTATTCACTATGAAGTATCTGCGGACCGTCGCGAAGCGTACTTGCGAGACGTAACTACTGTCGGCGCGTGGCTCAGACGTTCGACTGGTACGTGTCCCCGGGTGATACGCGGCGCCATGCCGCCGGGGCGCTACGCGGGTCAGTCTTGTACCGTTGTGTGCGCACGGCGCAGGCGCCGCTTCGCCTGTTCGGCGCTTGGTCGATGAAGTGCGCGTGGGAGGGCTAGACGTGCATGCGCTCGTGGCGAGCGCTTGCGCCGCCGACCTATATCGCGGCTTCGCGGCGCTATAGGCGAATTGCGCACTCCGACGAACATGACTGACCGCGCCGACGGATATGACCGCGGTGGAGCCGCGGTTGCGTGGAGTTCAAACTCTCTACCCTGACGGGTCACGATGGCACGGCGCAGGGTTGTCCATAGGCGCCCGCCAGCGCGCCCCTCACGCTAGCGGAAGGTCGACTGTGGGGAACCCCCGTATTTGTCGCGCCGGCCTTTCCGCATCGACTCGCCGGCGAGGGTAAGGCTGTGCGAGGACGGCAGAATGTGGTCGAGGATGGCGTCTGCGAGGGTTGGCCGGGAGAGATACTCATGCCAATGCTCGACAGGAAGTTGGCTGGTGTTGAGGGTTGAGCGCGTGCAGACGCGGTCAACAAGCACATCGAGCAAGTATCGGAGCGATCCGAAGCTTGCGGCGCTGCCAGCCCCGAATCGTCGATCAGCAACACGTCGGTCTTCGCGGGCGCGCCGAGCCGGCGCGTAAAGCTGCCATCGCCGTGAGCGATGCGCAGTTCCTCAATGAGGTGCGGCAGGCGGATGTTCAGCTCCGGGAAGCCCTGCCGGCAGGCGGCATTGCCGAGCGCGCAGGCGAGCCAGGTGGTGCCGCTGTCGGTGGGGCAGGTGACCAGGCAAATTTGGTGATGGCGGATCGAGTCGCCGCTGCCGACCTTGAGCCGCGCCTGGTTGAGCAGGCGGTCAATGCGCTTGGTGTCGCGGAACGACAGCGGGCGGTCGATGATCAGGGCGATTCGTTCCTCGAAGAACACCGCCGCGGCGCCGGTGCTCATCGATCGCGCGCGCCATGCCGTCCAGGCGCAGGCTCTTGAGTTGGGTGAGGCTATGGTGGGTCCGCATACGTTTTCTTGGTAGTCGGTGGTCGTGCGAAGAACCGCGCAGCTTGCCGTGCGCGGGTAGACTCAGTTCCGCCTGCGGCTGGGCAAGCGCTGCCGGTCCAGGCCACCCATGATGATCGAGGTGACCGACTTGTAGCGGCGAGCACCCAGGGCAACGGCACGGGCACAGGCGGCTTTCCAGCCGTTCCTTGCCATAGGTTTTGGCCTGGCGCAACGGGCCCAGGCAGGCGCGGTAGCCCTGCTTCGGGTGCGGCCGCGACTCGATCTGGTGGCGCACGATTTGCGTCGCCGCCGGCCCGATGGCCGCGGCCCAGTTGAGCATCCGCCCCGGCGTCCATTCGGCATGCGCGCGGTGCGCGGCCAGCGCGTGCTCGGGCACGGTGCCGTGGGCGCCGCGGTGCGGATTGCGCGCATGCCCTGCCACACGCTTGCCCTTTACGAAGCATTCGACGCTGCTGGCGCTAAGCCGAATCTCGATCGCCTGCTCATCCTGATCCTTGATCTGCATCCAGTCCGGGCCCGCCACCTGCGCCGCCCTCACGTACTTGGCGACAACCCCCGTGGATACCTTCAGCGCCCGCGCGATCCGCTCGAACGACAGCCTGCATTCGTACTAGAG
>JAEUNN010000781.1 GCA_016791085.1 Rhodocyclaceae bacterium
GAGGGCGCGTACTCAAGCCTGCTGCAGGCGCCGGCGCATGGCGCACAGCGGCAGCATGCCCAGGGCGAGTAGCGCGGCCGAGCCGGGCACGGGCACGGCGGACACCTGCAGGTTATCCAGGCCGATCGCGTCGCGATCCGGCACCGCGGCGGGGTTCACGATGGAAAACCCGGTGATCGGGTTGGCCGCGTCGATCACGCCGAAAAACGCGACGTTTCCATCGACCACCGTGGCCGGGTCCAGGCCGCCCATGAGGTCCAGCGCGGCGGTGCCGGATACCTGGGTCAGCACCACGCTGAGGTTGGGAATTTGCGCTCCGGTGCCGGCCCAGTCGCTGGCGTCGGTGATGTAGAAACCCAGCGCCGATACCGGCGTATCCAGGCTGATCGTGAAATACCCGCTGCCGTTAAGGGTGAGGCCCTCAAGATATTGCGCGCCGCTGATGGCGAAAGTGCTGAAGGTGCCGACGCCGGACGCAACGCGCACATAGTCGCTCGCGCTACTCGTGAAGCCGGCCGTTACGGCGCCTATGCCGAAGTTGGGCGGCACCGCGCCCAAGGCCATGGCGTCGAAATTTTGCGTGGCCAGCGGGCCTGCAGCGGCCGCGAAAGCCGCCGCCGCAGCGGCAGCGTTCGGCGCCGCGCCGCCGCCCGACAGATTGCTGTTGTCTAGACCGAAATACACCGTGGGCGCCGCCACCGCGGCAAAAGCCGCAGCGGCACAAGCGCTCGCCACGGCGGCGCGTATCAACCCTGGACGGATTTGCATATGTGATCTCCGGTTACGCCAGGCCCGCCGCGCGGGAGGCCACGCGGCCAGGCCGAATCTGGCGGGACACATTCTACTCACGCTGTACCGGGCGCCGCGGAACTATTACGCAGCGGGCCGGGCGGCGCCCGCTCGGGGCACCCCGGCGCGCCGGTCTCTGGGGCCGTACCGCGCGCTATCCGGCAGGTTCCGGAGCGGCGCAGGGCACCCACCCGGGAGCGAGTACGTTCGGCCCCAGGCGGCAGCGCGCGCGCACACAAACCTTCGGCAAGGAAACAAAGCATTACAAACCCAGGCCCGCGTTGCGGCGGCCGCCGCGTTAATCTGAACGCATCGAAACTATGGAGAACATCATGCAAGCAAACGCTCCGCGACAAGCCATGCACCCGCTATTGTGGGTAGCGGCCGTATCCGTCACCTTGTTCAGTCTGGTAGGCATCGGCGCCATTACCGGGCTGATTCCCACTTCGTCCAGCAAATCCGCCAGCGAAGCACCCGCGCTTTTGAGCGACAACGCCAGCCAGCCGGCGCTCCCGGGAACTCCGGCGGCACAGGCGCCGGGCCCGGTCGTGACCGCGCCGGTTGCGCCGCCGACCGCCGCGCAGCGGCCACGGCCCGTGCACAAGGAACCTCAACAGGTCGCCATGGCCGACCCCGCACGGCCGGCGGCGGGCAAATCCGCCGCGGTCTGCATGGATTGCGGAACCATCGCCGGCGTACGCACGGTGGAACAGGCCGGACAAAGTTCGGGCGTAGGCGCGGTGGCCGGCGGTGTGGTCGGCGCGGTACTGGGCAATCAGATCGGCAGCGGGCGTGGACGCAGCCTTGCCACGATCGCCGGGGCGGCCGGCGGCGCCTATGCCGGCAACCAGATCGAAAAAAGCCGTAACAAGGCCGTCCGCTACGAAATTAGCGTACGCATGGACGACGGCAGTACGCGCAGCGTCACCCAGGACAGTGCCCCGTCCTGGCGCGAAGGCGATCGCGTAAGGCTCGTGAATGGCGTGCTGAGCAGCGACAGCTGAACGGCACTGCGCCAGTAGTATGTCGCCGGGGCGGCCTGCATGGCCGCCCCGGCGCATTTGCGCCCTGCCCCGCACACGATGCGGCTTGCGAAAATCCGCCGGGGCGCGTAAAACCGGAATGCCATGCCACCCGCGGGCGCCGCATCCGGTCGCTCGGCACAGTGCCGCATTGGTGGCCGGCCAACAGATGTTGGCGGCCCGGCCCGATGACGGCGAGGGTACCCCGGCGGGTGGCTGGCCTGCCCGCGCACCCTGCCATACGGCCCAAGGACATGTTGATCCGGCGCACACAGCCCATCCGCCCTTCCGAAATCACGCCGCGCGCCTGGTTCGATGCGCGCCGTGGCCTGCTGCGGGCCGGGCTGGCCGGCCTGGGTGGCTGGGCCTTGCGCGGGGTCGCGGCGGAAAGCCGCCCGGGCGGCAGCCTCGACCCCCTGCAAAAAAGCCCCTATTCCACGGCCGAGCCGCCCACGCCGCAGAAGGACATCACGTCCTACAACAATTTTTACGAATTCGGCAGCAACAAGCAGGACCCGGCGCTGCAGGCCTACAAACTGCCGCTGCGCCCCTGGAGCGTGGCGCTGGAAGGGCTGGTGCATAAGCCGCGCCAAATTTCCATCGAAAGCCTGCTGCGCCTGGCCCCGCTGGAAGAGCGGATTTACAGGTTGCGCTGCGTGGAAGGCTGGTCCATGGTCGTGCCATGGGTAGGATTTCCGCTCGCCACGCTGTTGCGGCAGGTGGAGCCGCTGGGCAGCGCGCGCTACGTCGAATTCGAGTCGTTCTATGACCAGAAAATCATGTCCTCGCCCATCATGGGCCGGCTCGAATGGCCGTATGTGGAAGGCTTGCGTCTCGACGAGGCCATGCACCCGCTCACCCTCGTG
>JAEUNN010000813.1 GCA_016791085.1 Rhodocyclaceae bacterium
CATGCTGGCGTCGTATAGCTGGGGCCAGGGCGCGCGCCGCCTGGGCAGCCTTACGCACCCCCAGCGCAGCCGTATCGTATTGCACGAACTGGCGCGCGTGCATCCGCAACTTGCCCGGCCCGGCATCGTCCAAAACAGCGCGAGCTGGAGCTGGGATGCCCACCCCTATGCGAACGGCGCCTTCGCCTGGTTCATGCCGGGGCAGCACACGCAACTGCACCGGCATATCGTGGCCCCCGCAGGACGCATGTTTTTCGCGGGCGAACACGCCTCGCTGGCACACACCTGGATACAGGGCGCGCTCGAATCCGCCCTGCAGACCGTCGCAGACCTGCTGCAACACGCGCAAACGGCTGCCGCAAGGCCTGCCCTGTGACATTCCGCGCACCGCGCGTGCGGCTTTGAGGCATACTGCGCGTCGCGCGCTACGTTCGGAGGACTACATGCGACATTACATCCGCCATCCGGTCGATCTGCCCATACAGGTCGGCGCCCTTGGCGACTCCGCGGACAACAATCTGCAGGGGCTGAACGTCGGTTTCGGCGGTCTGGCCCTGTTTGCGCAGGTGGCTTTCGAGCCGGGCTGCATCGTGAATGTGCGCATCAACGTGGTGGATCCGGAATTTTTCAGCCAGGCCCGCGTGGTGTGGTGCCGGGCGGCACCCTGCGGCTGGGAACTGGGTCTGGAATTTCTCGACGCCGACGACGCCTTCCGCGTGCGCATGGTCGAGCAAATGTGCCACATCGAAAATTATCGGGCCGCCGTGCTGCTGCGCGAAGGCCGCGCGCTGAGCGCCGAAGAGGCCGCGCGCGAATGGATCAGCCGCCACGCGGCCGAATTCCCCAATCCGGATAATCACGTACGCCATTAAGGCGGCCGTCCCGGGCGCGCCCGCAACGGCGTCCGTCCCCCGGCCGCAAGCGCGGCCACGACAGCAAAAATCCCTGCACCGCGCCGTGCCGGCCTGGCGCCCCGTCTGGCGGGCGCCGGCCGGGTGCCTGGCAGGCGTCACTCCCCAACCTGGCAGTGCTGCCGGACGCAGCAAGCGCTGCGTGCCGGGAGCGCTGCTCCATGCCCGTACGAGCGTGACGATATAAGCCCGTCGCCCCGCAAAGCGGGTCGCGGTGCATGCCGCCGGCCCGGCGCCGTTGCCATGGCCACCACCTTGCCCTGCGGTGCGCGCGCATCCGCGCCGGCCGCGAGGTACTAGCGCGCCGGCTGCCGCAATTTCGCCACATTCGGTCGCCGCATTGCCCCCGGGCGGCCAGCGCCGGGCCCGCGCGCGGCGGCAACATGCGTGCTGTAACCCGCCCGTTCCAAAATCGAAACCCATGCACACCCACGCCAGCCAGATTCAGCCCCACCTCCGCCGCATAGACCGCTGGTCGCGCCACATGCTGCTTTGCGCCTGCGCCGCCGCATGGCTGCTGGCGCTGGGCGATACGCTGGCGCTGCTGGATGCGCACGGCTGCATGGCCAGGCCACAAGCCGGGCCATGTACGGCGTCCGCCCCCCCAACTTGCGGCGACGATGAGCTTCTGCCAGATTTTTGCCACATTTTGCCCTCATGGCACCATATATCGTCGCTTTCTTAGCCCGCTTGCGGCGGTTAAATGCGAGCCGCCGCGAGGCAGACCACTCATAACCCAGAGAACACGGATGGACAGCAGCCAAAGCATCAAAAAGCCCATCGGCCGCATGGCCTTGTTGGACCTTGTCGCCTATATTTTTCTGGCCATGGCAATCGGGGTACTTTCCAGCATCGCGCTGGCGGGTGCCGTCGTACTGCTGGCGCAGAACTCGGAACCCACGTCGCGGGCCGCCTCGAACGTCGACGCCCTGCCTGCCGCGGCGCCCCAGGCCGCGACGGATTTAGCCGCCTCGCCGCGTTCCTGATACGTCTGCGGCGCTGGTCAAGGCCGCAACCGCGGCACCCGCGCCGCGGCTAACCTGCGCCGCCCGGCCCGTACGGGCCGCCTCGGCGGCGC
>JAEUNN010000822.1 GCA_016791085.1 Rhodocyclaceae bacterium
TCCGTGAAGCACAGGCCTAGCCGTTCGCCGTCCAGCACCACCTTGCCGGTGTCGTTGTGCGCCCGGCGCTTGTGCGCGAGCGACAGTTCGAGTGCAGTTCCGGCCTGTGCCAGCAGCACTACCGGGTAGGGCACGGCACGATGGATAAGTTCGGCAAGGCGCGCCTGCCGCGCCGGTGTGCTGCGGTCGCCCTGCAAGTTTGCCGCGATCAGGGCAATCTCCAGGTATTCGCGTGCATCGTCCCGGTAGGCGGCAATGCCTACGCTATTGGGCTTGAGCGCGGCCAGCCAGCGCACTTCGTCCAGACAATCGAGTATGAGCCGTTTGTCCGCGGCTGTGCGTGCGCCGTGTTCCACCAGCATTTTTTTGGGCACGCGCTGGTCGATCCGGCTGTCCGGCGGCAGGTCGAATGCTTCCACGAGTGCTGCCAGGAGCATGGCTAGCCGCGTGTGTTCGCGCGCGCGCGGGCGCGCGCTGCCAGGCGGCCCGGCCGCTTCGCTTGTGCCGTGTGCATCCCCAACACCTTGATTTCTCCCCCGTCGCGCGCGCCGGCGGTGCGCCTTACGGCAGCACTACCAGGAACGCGAGCACCTCGAAGTCGCCGCCGCCGGGCAGGCAGCCCTTGAGGGCTTGCGTGCCGCCCGGTGAAAACAGGCTGGCCAGCGCGCGTTCTTCGGATTTGCCAAGTATGGAGGCGATGGCCCCGCCAAGCAGCGCCTGCGCCTGGCGCATGTCTTCGCCCTGACGTGTGATCTTGTCGTAACGTGCGCAGGCTGCGGCATCCGGCAGGTCGCGCCCGGCGGCCAGGCGCTTGAGACGGTCCAGCACCTGTCTGGCCTGGTTGTAGGGCAGCAGCACGCTGCCGTCGTCGCCTACATGTACCAGGTAGTGCGGTGCCAGCGGGTAGTCCGGAAAAATCGGCCGCAGCGCCGCGGCGCATTCGGCGCGCAGGCAGAAAATGATGCCGGGAGCGATGTCTGCATCCAGGCGGCTCGCGACCGCGCAAGTGCCAAGCGGCAGGCCTTCCAGTTTGCCCGGATGGGTGCGCAGGTATTGCGCGAGGTCGATGCGGAAATCGGTAAGGGTAAGATCGGTGATGGACACGCCGGAGGACAAATCTTCCAGGTCGATTACCGTGTCTTGCAGTTTGAGCAGTTGTTTGCGGCGGTATTCCAGATCGTTCATGGAATTGCCCGCGCCCTGCTCGATGAGGTTTTCTTCGCCAGTCGCCGAAACGTCCAGCAGCACCATGCGCCCGCTGACGCGCTGTTCCAGATTGATGTACTCCTCCAACTCGATGTTGGGCCAGAAATTGACAAGTTGTATGGCCGCATTGGGCGAACCTATGCGGTCTATGCGGCCAAAGCGCTGGATGATGCGGACCGGATTCCAGTGTATGTCGTAGTTGATCAGCCAGTCACAGTCCTGCAGGTTCTGGCCTTCGGATATGCAGTCGGTGGCGATGAGCAAATCCAGTTCGCCTTCCGCGGCCAGTTCCGGCGGACGTTCTTTGGATCGCGGCGAAAACGCCGTAAGTATCGAGGCCAGGTCTTTGCGCAAGCCCGGCAAGGACGTCTGGTTGCGGCCGCTGCCCGTCACCAGGGCGGATTCCATGTTCAACTCCGTCTTCGCCCAGGGCGCCAACTGTTGGTAAAGATATTGCGCCGTATCGGCGAACGCCGTAAATACGATGAGCTTGCGATTGCCGGGGTTGGTGGGGTTTTGGCATTTTCGCGCGATCACCTCGCGCAGGGCGGCAAGTTTGGCGTCGCGCGCCGCACTTACCTGTCTGGCCGCAGACAGCAGCGTGGCCAGGCGGTTGCGGTCTTCGATGAGGTCCTGCTTCCAGCGGATCAGATCGACGTCGCCAAGCAGCACCTTGATCTTGCGCCCGACGAGCAGGGGCTCGAACGCAGGGTCGTCGATGTCCACGTCGGATATGTCGAGTTCTTCGATTTCGTTGCCGGAATTTTCGATGTGCGCAAGCGTGGCTTCGACGTCGCGCAATTGTCGTTCTACGGTGAGCGCAAACGCCGGTACGGCGCTTTCCATACGCTTGAGCACGTTGACGCGCAGCAGGTGGATCAGACTTTCTTCGCGGTCCGCCTGGCGGAAAAAGCTCTCGCCCCCGCGCACCTGCATGCTGTATTTCGCATCGTAGGCGGCCTGTTTGTGTGGCAGTACGTAGCGCAGGGGCGCGTAGGCGGCAAGATTGAGCCGGCGTATTTCCTGGTTGATTTCGCGTACGCTGCGAAATTCGCCGGCGCTATCCACTTCGGCCTTGATGTTGATGGGCGGCAGACGTTGCGGGAAGCGCCCGGTTTCGCTGGTGCCGTAATATTTCTCGATATGCCGGCGCGAGCGGGCAATGGTGAGGTGATCGAGCAGGGTGAAATAGTCGAAGCCCAGCATGTCGACCAGCCGCCCGGGTGTTTTTTCCGCTTCGTCCAGGTTGAGCCAGCGGTTGAACTGCGCTTGCGCCTTGCGCGTGGTCGCTTCGATGCTGGCGATGCCATGCTCCAGTAGTGCGCTGTCGTCGCCCTCGGTCACGAAGGCGATCTGGTTGCGCAGGTCGGCCAGGCGATTGTTGACGGGCGTGGCCGATAGCATGAGTACCCGGGTTTTTACGCCCTCTTTGATGATGCGGCGCATCAGGCGGTCGTAGCGCGACTCTTTGGCCCAGTGCGTCGCCTTGTTGCGGAAGTTGTGCGATTCGTCGATCACCACCAGGTCGTAATTGCCCCAGTTGACATGCGCAAGGTCTATGTCGCCGGACATGCCGCCATCGCGCGACAGGTCCGTGTGGTTGAGTATGTCGTAGTTGAAGCGGTCGGCGGCGAGAAAATTGCGCCGGTCGTTGGCTTTGTACAAGCCCCAATTGTCGCGCAGACGTTTGGGCGCAAGCACCAGGACACGATCGTTGCGCAGTTCGTGGTATTTGATTATCGCGAGCGCCTCAAAGGTTTTACCCAAACCCACGCTGTCTGCGATGATGCAGCCGCCGTAGCGGTTCAGCTTGTCGATGGCACCGATAACGGCATCGCGCTGGAATTTGAACAGTTTTTTCCACACCAGGGTGTTGCGGATGCCTGTTGCGGATTTGACGATGCGCTCTTCGTCCAAGCCCTGTTCGCCATCGCGGAACAGGTGGAACAGTATGAGCGCGTAAACCGTCATGGCATCGCGGTGCTCGCCAATTGCATGCAGGGCCTGCAGCATTTGCTCGCGCGCTTCCGGAGCGGAGCCGAGCGTGGCCCATTGATGATCGAACCATCCAGCCAACTGGGCCGCCTCAGCGGTCGATTCCGAAGCCTGAATCAGGTTTAATGGATTTCCGGGCGTAAGTCCCAGCCCGTCGGTGCTGAATGCAAACGAGCC
>JAEUNN010000829.1 GCA_016791085.1 Rhodocyclaceae bacterium
TGCCCTGCGCATCCTGCGCGCCTGCCGCGAACTGGGCATACGCACCGTCGCCGTGCATTCGGTGGCGGATTCCGAAGCCAAATACGTGAAACTTGCCGACGAATCGGTCTGCATAGGGCCGGCGCCGTCCGCGCAAAGTTATCTCAACGTACCGGCCATCATCAGCGCCGCGGAAGTGAGCGACGCGGAAGCCATACACCCCGGCTACGGCTTTCTGTCGGAAAACGCCGACTTCGCCGAACGCGTGGAAAAAAGCGGCTTCGTGTTCATCGGTCCGCGCCCGGAAACCATACGTCTGATGGGCGACAAGGTGTCGGCCAAGGACGCCATGAAATCGGCCAACGTGCCCTGCGTGCCGGGCTCCGATGGCGCACTGCCGGAAGACCCCAAGGAAATCGTGCGCATTGCGCGCGCCGTGGGCTATCCGGTCATCATCAAGGCGGCGGGCGGCGGCGGCGGACGCGGCATGCGCGTCGTGCACACCGAAGCGGCGCTCATCAATGCCGTGCAGACCACGCGCGCGGAAGCGCAGGCGGCGTTCAGCAACCCCGCCGTGTACCTCGAAAAGTACCTCGAAAACCCGCGCCACATCGAAATCCAGATACTGTCCGACAGCCATCGCAACGCGGTCTGGCTGGGCGAGCGCGACTGTTCCATGCAGCGCCGCCATCAAAAGGTGATCGAAGAGGCGCCGGCGCCCGAAATTCAGCGCCGCGTGATCGCGCGCATCGGCGACCGTTGTGCCGAAGCCTGCCGCGTAATCAACTACCGCGGCGCCGGGACTTTTGAGTTCCTGTACGAAAACAACGAGTTCTACTTCATAGAAATGAATACCCGGGTGCAGGTCGAACATCCGGTGACCGAACTCGTGACCGGCGTCGATATCGTGCAGGAACAGATACGCGTGGCGGCCGGCGAAAAACTGCGCCTGCGCCAGCGCGACATCGAAATGCGCGGCCACGCCATAGAGTGCCGCATCAACGCCGAAGACCCGTTCAAGTTCACCCCCAGCCCGGGCAAAATCAATACCTACCATCCGCCCGGTGGCCCCGGCATCCGCGTCGATTCGCATGTGTACCAGGGCTACACGGTACCGCCGCATTACGACTCCATGATCGGCAAGGTAATCGCCTATGGCGACACGCGCGAACAAGCCATACGCCGGATGCGCATCGCGCTGTCGGAAATGATCGTGGAAGGCATCAAAACCAATATCCCCCTGCACCAGGATTTGTTGCAGGACGCGCGCTTCCTGGCCGGCGGAACCAGCATCCACTACCTGGAGCACAAACTGGCCGCGCGCCACGAGGCCACCAAAGGCAAGCAGTGAGTACGGACTGGCAAAGCGTCGCGCTGCTGGCACGCTCGGATACGGCGGAAGCCCTGTCCGACGCGCTGCTGGAAGTGGGCGCCTTGTCGGTCAGCATCGAAGATGCGGACGCCGGCACCGAGCGGGAATGCGCGCAATATGGCGAGCCCGGCAGCAAGGTGCAGGCGGTGTGGCCGACCAGCCTGGTGGTCGCACTGTTCGAAGCCGGAACCGAAGTGGCCCCCGCGGTGGCGGCTGCAGCGCAAGCCGCCGGCCTGCAGCAGGCGCCGCCCTACACCACGGGCCGCGTGGAAGAACAGGACTGGGTGCGCCGCACCCAGTCCCAGTTCGACCCCATCCGCATCGATCAGAAGCTGTGGATCGTGCCGTCCTGGCATGC
Source organism: Rhodocyclaceae bacterium (assembly GCA_016791085.1). Lineage (GTDB taxonomy): Bacteria > Pseudomonadota > Gammaproteobacteria > Burkholderiales > Rhodocyclaceae > JAEUNM01. Next base: position 1,710 of record JAEUNN010000829.1, read on the forward strand.
CGCGCCGGACCCGCGCGCGGTAAATATCGTGCTCGATCCGGGTCTGGCTTTCGGCACCGGCAGCCATCCCACCACCCGCCTGTGCCTGGAATGGCTGTGCCGGCAGATTGCCGGCGGCGAGCGCGTGCTCGATTACGGCTGCGGCTCGGGCATACTGGCCATTGTGGCGGCGCGCCTGGGCGCAGGCGCCGTGCTCGCCACCGACATAGACCCGCGCGCGCTCGAAGCGGCGGCTGCCAATGCCGCCCAGAACCAGGCCCGCATTACCGTGGCCGACGCGGCCGCGCCATTGCCGCCGCTGGCGCCGGGCGGATTCGATCTGGTGGTCGCCAACATCCTGGCCAACCCGCTCTGTGTGCTGGCGCCGCTGCTGCTGGGCGCGGCACGTGCGGGCGCGCGCATCGCACTGTCCGGAATACTGGCCAGCCAGGTCGAACAGGTACAAGCCGCCTACGCGCCCGGATGCGCGATCGAAGTCGGCGGCGAGCGCGATGGCTGGGTTTTGCTCGAAGGGCTGCGCCAGCCATGCTGACGCGTTGTCCGGCCTGCGCTACCTCATTCCGGATTACGCCCGCCCAGTTGCGCGCGCGGCGCGGCCAGGTCCGTTGCGGCCAGTGCCGCGCAATTTTCGATGCGCTGGACGAACTGGCGGACGAAGAACCGGCCGCACCGCCGCCGGCCGCGCCTCCGCCGGCCGCCCTGCCGGAGCCGGTTCCGCCTCCCGCGCAAACGCGCAGCCCGCGTAATTTCGTCGCCGGCAGCGCGCTGCAAAGCGGCGTGCGGGCAAAAAAACCCGGCCCCCCCGTCATGCCAGAGCCGGCGCCCAAGCCGGCCCCTCCCATCACGGCGGAGCCGGTGCAAACGGCCGAAGCAGCCGCCATGCCGGAGCCCGCGCCGGAAGCCGTAGGCGACATCGCGAGCGTCGATCCCGGCCCGGCCCCCATCGCCGCAGCGCCGGTCGCCACGCCCGAGGCCGACACCACGCCTGACGCGGCAGCACAGCCGGCTGCGGCGGATGCGCCGGACACGGACATGGCCGAGTTGCCGGAAGCGCCCGCCGAACTTGACCAGGAGCCGGAAGTACCGCGCCGGCGCGGTCGTGGTCTGCTATGGACGATGCTGATCCTGGCCATGGGCACAGTGCTTGCCGGCCAAGCCGCCATCTATTGGCGCGCCGAACTGGCGCAGAAATTCCCGGCTGCGCGCGCCGCGCTGGAAAAGGCCTGCGCCTACCTGGCTTGCACCGTGGGCTTGCCGCGGCTCACCGCGGCCCTGTCCATCGATACCTCGGACATGCAGTTCGACGGCACGCGCCTGCGCCTGTCGGCCACGCTGCGCAATAGCGCCGCGCACGCCCAGGAATGGCCGAATCTTTATCTGACCCTGACCGATACCTCAGACCAGGCGGTATTGCGCCGCGTGCTCACGCCTGGCGACTATCTGCCGCCGGGTCAGGACGTGGCGGCGGGCTTTCCGCCCAATGGTGAAATTGCCGTAAACTTGCTGCTCGACACGTCCGGTGTGGCGGCGTCGGGATATCGCTTGTACCTGTTCCATCCCTGATGGCCGCCGCGCAGCAATCATGAATTCCCGGCGCGGCGCCGGCCGCGCCCAACCATAGGCCCAGGCATGGGCATTTCAATTACCAAAGGAGAAGCACATGGCAACCGTCACCCTTGCTGGCAATACGATACATCTGGCCGGGCAGTTCCCGAAAACCGGCGACAACGCCCCGGCATTCAGTCTGGTGGGCACAGATCTGGCCGACACGACGCTGAAAAACTTCGCCGGCAAGCGCAAAGTTCTGAATATCGTGCCCAGCCTCGACACGCCGACCTGCCAGACGTCCACGCGCAAATTTAATGCCAGCGCAAGCAATCTGCCGAATACCGTGGTGCTCGTGATTTCCGCCGACCTCCCGTTCGCCATGAAGCGCTTCTGCACCACAGAAGGCCTCGATAACGTGGTATCGCTGTCCACCATGCGCGGGCGCGAATTCATGACCAACTACGGGGTGGAAATTGTCGATGGCCCGCTCGCCGGCGTGACGGCGCGCGCGGTGGTCGTGCTGGACGAAAACGACAAAGTGATCCACGCCCAGCTGGTGCCGGAAATCAAGGACGAGCCCGACTATGACTCGGCGCTCAAGACGCTGGGCTAAGCCTCAATTGCGGCGGCACGTCCGCCACTTGCGTGCGGGCCGGCTGCATGCCGGCCTTTTCGTTCGCAATCCGAAAAAACACCCGCCGGCATTCCGTTTGCACGGATTTCCCCCCCCACTGCCGGCAGCGCCGATGTAAGTCCGGCATGCTCCGGCAGCCTGTTCGCCCGAGCCCGCAAGACTTTGATATTTCTATAAAGTTTTGCACCCGGCGCAAACCTTGCGGGCGTGCTTCCGCATTAATTCACACCCCCTGAATCTGGCGCCAGCCGAAGCGCCACGCCTCCGGAGGCCTGCATCCTTAGTCGGAAACAGCCATAACAGCTTGACGCTCAATACGTTTCTTATGTTCTGCGGCAAAACAAGAACAATAAAGCCCATCGCACCCGCCGAGTGCCGGCTGCTATACTTGGAACACCCCCATCAGAACGGATGCAGGCGCCGCCGCCAATGCAGCGCGGCGCACCGGTGGCAGCAGACCTGGAGCAGGACCTTGCGGCACCGGGTCGGGGTACAGACCAGGGCAAATATTTTGACGCAGTTACGGCGGAGGAAACGCAGCCCGACCCCAAGTCCGGGCGGCAGGGCGTGCGAGCGCATACCGGGGCGGCCCAGCAGCGTCGACGCGGAACTGATACGTATCGACATACTGCGGGCCGCGCGCGCGGCATTTATCGATAACGGCTATGCGGGTGCCGGCGTCGAACAGATCGCGCGCCAGGGCGGCGTCGCAAAAATCACCGTGTATCGCCGCTTTGGCGGCAAGGAACAACTGTTCGCCGAAGTGGCGGAACAGGCGCTGCGCGAAATGCACGAGTGCTTTTCCGCCACGCACACCGAACTTACCGAAGTGCGTCCGGTACTCGAACACATCGTGGCGCAACTCGACGCCTGGTCGCGCGACGTGTCGCTGCAGGCGATACTGCAACTCGTCCTGCGCGAAGAAGAGCGCTTCCCGGCCCTGGTGCGGCGTTTGCAGGGCGAAATGGATGGCCTGTTGGCAACGCTTGCGGAGCGCATCCAGACCTGGCAGGCGGATGGTCAGGTGCAGACCGGCGACGTGCAACTTGCCGCCCGGCAATTGATCGTGCTGGCCGCTGGCACATTGCATGACCTGCTTTCGCCGGAGCGCCGCATGCCGGCCGCCAACTGGCAGTCCGCAGTGGTGCGCCTGCTGCTGCAACAGTGGAACAGTCGCGCCTAGCGCCCGCCGCGCGCCAGGGCTTAGCCGCAAGCCTGCGCAAGTTCCTTGCGGGTAAGTTCGAGTTCGCGGCGGCGCTCCTCGTCGTCCAGGTATTCGCGCTCGCCGGCGCCATTCATGCGATAGACAGGGGCCTCGCGCCGCAGTGTGTCCATTCTGTCGTGCATGGCGTCGCAATGTTCGCGGCGGCTTGCGGCATCGGCATGCTGCTTTTCCCGCGCCTCGCGTTCGTCGTCGCGCTGGTCCATGCGGCGCGCATCGAAACGCCGGTTGGCTTCGCTCCAGTCGGTGGCACCGGTGTCCGCCGGCCGCGCTGCGCCCGCCGGGCGCAACTGTTTGCGCTCGGCATTGACGCCGGGCGGCGGCGTTTCGCTGTAATGAGTAACGCCCTGCGCATCCACCCAGCGATACACGTTTTGACCGGCAGCCGGCCCGGCCGCCAGCAAGCCGCTGACCAACAGGCTCAGGCCGAGCCTTTGATCCACGCGGCAGCCTCCAGCGCGTAATAACTGAGCACGCCGTCGGCACCGGCACGCTTGCAGGACAGCAAAGCTTCCAGCACGCAGGCGCGCTCGTTGAGCCAGCCGTTGCGCGCGGCCGCCTTGAGCATGGCGTATTCGCCGCTCACCTGATAGACGAAAGTGGGCACCCGCAGTTCATCCTTGACGCGGCGCACGATATCCAGATAGGGCAGCCCCGGCTTCACCATCACCATGTCGGCCCCTTCGGCAATGTCGAGCGCGGTTTCGCGCAAGGCTTCGTCGGAATTGGCGGGGTCCATCTGGTAGGTATATTTGTTGCCACCGCCAAGATTGGCGGCCGAACCGACGGCATCGCGGAACGGCCCGTAAAAGCTGGACGCATACTTGGCCGAATAGGCCAGAATGCGGGTATGGATTTGCCGCGCCGCATCGAGCTCGGCGCGTATGCGGCCGATGCGCCCGTCCATCATGTCGGATGGGGCCACCACGTCCGCCCCGGCCAGCGACTGAGTGAGCGCCTGGCGCGCCAGCACCTCCAGCGTTTCGTCGTTGAGCACATAGCCGCTGTCGTCGATCAAGCCGTCCTGGCCGTGGCTGGTATAGGGATCGAGCGCGACGTCGCAAATCACGCCCAATTCCGGCAGTTCGCGCTTCAACGCGGCCACCACGCGGGGCACCAGCCCGTCCGGGTTGCACGCTTCGGCGGCATCCAGGCTTTTGCCGCTCTGGTCGATGACCGGAAATACTGCCAGGGCCGGAATACCCAGTTTGAGCGCTTCTTCCGCCACCACCAGCAGGCGGTCCAGGCTGTGGCGGAACACGCCGGGCATGGACGGCACCGACTCCGAAATGCGCTCACCTTCGAGCACGAATACCGGATAAATCAGGTCGTCCGGCGTGAGGATGGTTTCACGCATGAGCCGGCGCGAAAAGTCCGCGCGGCGCATGCGGCGCATGCGGGTAGATGGAAAGGAACCGGAAGTCATGGTCGAAGGGCGGGCAAAACACCAAAAAGGGAGCAGTTTAGCGCCGAATTTTCCTCGGAACTTTTCAGACGGCAGGCGTATCATACGCGCAGATGGTGACGAGCCATCTCCCGCTTCACCTCCCTGAGCGGGTGCCTTAATCCAGTTTAAGGCGTTCTCCCCCCGGCTTTTCTCCCCTTTAGCTGGGGGGTTTTCT
>JAEUNN010000874.1 GCA_016791085.1 Rhodocyclaceae bacterium
TAGACGGGTGCCTGGCCGCTCGCGCGACTCGACGGAAATTGCGGTATGTGCACGTAGTAAATGGCTGCCAGGTCTTCGGCCAGCGCACGCTCGTAGGGCGTGAGCGCGCGCCTGCTGGTGCCATTCGCGAGTGCCAGCAAGTCGGTCGCGAGCGCGTCGAAGGCGGCGGCCGGATATAGCCGTGTCGATTCTTCCAGCAGGTAGTCGTAAATTTTGCGGCCGTCTGTTGCGCTCAGGCTGGTCGCCGCCACGTACAGATAGGCGCCTATGGCCTTTGCCAAAGCTTCGTGGCCGCGCCGCGGCGGCCGCCAGCCCAAGGTGTTGAGCGTATCCATGCTGACGCCGGAACAATTGGCGCGCGAGTGGTCGTATTCGAAATCGTGCCGGTAAAAGTGGTTATAGACGCGCTCGATGGCGTTCTGATACTGCAAGGCCGTGCGATCCTGGCGCAATACCGCCACCAGCATGTAGGACGGCCGGTACCAGCTTTGCCCGCTGTTCAGATCGCCCAGGTATTTGTCCATCGGGGTGGGCGCCGCGACGATGCCCTTTTCGCTGTAGGAATTGAGGTTGTAGAAGTTGTAGACGAGCCAGCGCGACCAATCGCCGTCCGAGCGGAAGCGCCCCGTCGCGATCGCGAAATGGCCGCCGTGCGCTTCGTCGTCGTCGCCCTGCGCACCATTGAGCATGACCGCCAACACCGCCTTGTCGTGCCAGTCGCGCGTGCCGCCGGGCTCGCGCGTCCAGATCAGGCGGCTCGAAAACGGCGCGGTCGCGCCGCCGCGATTGGCGCTTACCAGCGCACGGAAGCTTTCCTGCCCGTCCAGCGCCTGTAGCGGCGCATCCGGGGTAATCACGAAATCCAGCGGCCACAAGGTGCGCGCCACGAACTGCGCCTGGCCCTCGTCGCTGGTAAGCGTTTCGCCGCGCAGCCGCAGCGGACGGCGCACGAAAAAATCCAGGCTGCTGGAATCGAAATACGAGCGGTTGGACGGAATTTTTGCCACCGTGGCGAAGGCTGCATGGCTTCCCCCCGGCACACGCAGATAACGTCCATCCGGCGCCAGGCGGGCGCTCGCGACCACTTCAGGCGAACCCAGCCAGATGAGCGGAGCCGCCGCGGCACTGGCACCGTCAGGTGCGCCTGCCAGATAGGCGGCAAGGTCGGCCTGTGCCGGCATGCCCGGCGTGACCCCGGCCACCGGCGTGCCGGCCATCGGGGCCGCGACCAGGTCGTCCTTGAAATACCAAAGCGCTTGCGGGATGCTGGCGCACTCCAGGCAAGGTCCGCTGACCATTTGCAAGCCCCGCGTTGCGTGCAGGCCGGCCGGGCCGTCCTCGAGCGGGTCGCTGCCCAGGCCGGCGCCGGCATCGACGCCGGCGCACAGGCACAGCAGCGCGACGGTGGTCGCAGTCAATCGCATGTTCAAGTCCTTTTTTTGTGCGCCTGGCGCGTTTTACTTCCCGGAAAGCGCCGCCGTGCCGCAACGCGGATCGGAACGAAGCCGCGCCAGCCGGCCGGTATGCCGGCCTGCGATGGTGTCTGGCACCTGCGGCATGCGGGCTGCAGGCCGGCGCCGTTCCCGCGCAACGGGCAGAAGCATGGCCGCTTGCCGCGGGCCCGATCGAGCCGCCCTGCATGACGTTCGCGCCACCTGCCCCACGTCGCCGGGCAGCGGGCCGAGCGCCTGTTGCTGGCCGCTTTGTAGCTCAACCGCAGCCAGACATCCGCGGAGTTTGTGCAAACGCAGGCGCGTTTCCGGCGCGCGGCGCATTTTAATATTATCGCCCCCCGAACGGCTCCCACCCATGGCCTAGGCCGTATCCAAAAGGACACACCACCTTACATGGACACGCCGGCGGCATGCGCCCGGCGCGCGGGCGGCACGGCGCAGCGGCCGTTGCGGCACGCGGCCGGCGCGTACAATCGTGGCATGGACGCCCTGCTGCCATCCTTGTTGGGTTGCGCGACCGGCTTGCTCATGGGTCTTACCGGAGCCGGTGGCGGCGTCCTGGCAGTGCCCTTGTTGATGCTGGTGCTGCACCTGCCGCCGGCAGCGGCGGCGCCGGTGTCGCTCATGGCGGTTGCGATAGGAGCCGGGTATGGCGCGCTCATTGGCCTGTACGCCGGCATCGTGCGCTATCGCGCGGCGCTGCTCATGGCGGCGGCCGGCATGCTTGCGTCGCCGCTGGGCATACTGCTGGCGCGCCGCCTGCCGGTGTCGTGGATCAGCGTCTGTTTCGCGCTGCTGCTCGGCGTGCAGGCCTGGCGCATGGCGCGCGGCCGCGCGGAACTGCTTGCCGGCGAATATCGCCCCTGCGATGTCGATGCCAGCACCGGCCGCTTCATCTGGAACCGGCCTTGCGCGCGCGCACTGGCCGGCGCAGGATTGCTGACCGGATTCTTTTCCGGTCTGCTCGGCGTGGGCGGCGGCTTCGTTCTGGTGCCCGCCTTGCGCCGGCATACCCCGCTCACCATGGTCTCGATCACCGCCACCAGTCTGGCCGTGCTGACTTTGGTCGCCTTGGGCGGCCTCGCGCAATGGGCTGCGCAGGGCGCGATACCCTGGGCGCTGGCCCTGCCCTTCGTGGCCGGCACGGTGCTGGGCGTGGCCGGCGGACGTACGCTCGCGCCGCACCTGCCGGAACGCCGCCTGCGCGAAATGTTCGCCGCACTGTGCGCGGCAACCGCCGTGGCGGTCGCGGTCAAGGCCTGGGCGGCCTGACGCTGGCGCCGGCTGTGCGCGAGCCGCCGGCTGGCGCGCCTCCCGGCTGGCAGCCGGTGCCTGCAGCCGCTCCGCCAAGGTGTATTGCCGCGCCGCGCGCGTGCCGCGGGCCGTCTCCGGCGCAGCACTAAAGTTCCTCGCCGCGGATCCGTTTCCAGCGCTATCCCATGCCCATATTTCGGGCCGAACATGCCACCGCGGTGAAAGGACCAT
>JAEUNN010000883.1 GCA_016791085.1 Rhodocyclaceae bacterium
AAGCGGACTTTAGTTTTTATCGAGGAAATGATCATGTCAAATCTGAGCCGATTCAACCCGTTTCGCGCACTCACGCGCTTCGACCCCTCTCAGCGCGACATCGAAGAGTTTTTCAAGGCCCCGTGGTTGTCGCTGCAGAACTGGGAGCGCTATGCCGGGCAAATTCCCATCAACGTGACCGAAGACGAGCGGTCGTTCAAGATAAGGGCGGAAATTCCGGGCTACGCCAAGGACGAAATCAGCGTGTCGGTGGACCGCGACCAGGTCGCGATCAGCGCCGAAGCGCACCAGGAAAAGGAACACAAGCAAGGCGAGCAGGTAATCATGCGCGAGTGTTACTGCGGCAAGCAGTACCGCAGTTTCTGTCTGCCCCAGGAGGTGGACAGCAAGGACGCCAGCGCCAGCTATAGCGACGGCGTGCTGGAACTCGTACTGCCCAAGGCCGGCGGCGGCACGCGCGTGAAAAACATCGCCATTCAATAGTTGCATCAAGCCGCGGGCGTCGCGCCCCTGTCGCACGCTCGCAGCTCAAATTCACAGCCGGACAAAACGGCCAGCGGCCGCAAATACAGTTACGAGGAAAAGATCATGGATAGAGCACGCAGTTTATCCCGCAGCATGGCACGCGTCGGCCCGGCCGACTGCAGCACCTGTCCGGTTCGCAAGATTGCATTGCTGGGCGGGGTCAATGTGGAGGACATGGACCGCGTACGCGCCAGCCTGGACGTGCTGCGCCTGCAGAAAGACACCTGTCTGTACGAAATGAACGCGCCGGCAGACTATGTCTATAGCTTGCGCACCGGTCTCGTGAAGCAGCACCAGAGCACCTGCGGCGGCCGCGCGCGCATCGTGCGCCTGGCGCTGCCAGGAGATTGTCTGGGCCTGGAAGCACTGGTCGGCGGACGCTACCGTCATTCGGCCACCGTGCTGCGCACGGCCGACGTATGCCGCATCCCGGTGCGCGTGCTGAGCGAACTGTACGAGAGCAGCGATCAGTTCCGCACCTCGGCGCTGCAGCACCTGCAGCAGTCCATAGATGCGGCGGATTTTCAGATCACCCAGCTTAGCACCGGCACTGCGCACGCGCGTCTCGCACGCCTGCTGCTGTATCTGGATCAGGGCGACCGCACCGATCCGCGCCACTGGATCATGCGCGACGACATGGCGGCCATGCTGGGCGTGACGCTGGAAACGGTGAGCCGCACGATTTCGGACCTGAAGCGCGGCGGGCTGTTGCACGAGGAAGATCACTCTTTCAGATTCCGCCGTGCGGATTTGAAAGCCATCGCCGATAGTTGAGGCGGCAAGGCGCGCGCCGGGCGCCGGCCGATAGCGGCCGGCCGCGGCCGCGCCGCGCCCTCATGCCACCGCAGCCGCGCAAAATGCCGCGCGCGCTTGAGGTTTAACAAGGGCAGGCGCGCGCGGTCATGGCTTACTTGCAGGCATGTACAAGATCGCGCTCAAAATGCTGTTCGGCGACCGTGGCAAGTATTACGGCATCGTCACCGGCATCGCGCTGGCATCGGTGCTCATGATCCAGCAGCCGGGCATCCTGATCTCGATTTTTGCACGCACTTACAGCTTCATCACCGATGTCGCGCTGCCCGACATATGGGTCATGGACCCCATGGTCAAGTACATCGACGACTCGCAGCCCATGCTGGACACCGAGCTTTACCGCGTGCGCGGCATACGCGGGGTGGAATGGGCGGTGCCGCTCTACAAGGGCGGCCAGCGCGTGCGCCTGCCCAATGGCGAACTGGTGACCTCCAACCTGCTCGGCTTCGACGATGCCACGCTCATCGGCGGCCCCGGCGTGATGCTGCAAGGGCGGCTGGCCGACCTGCACCTGCCGGACGCGGTCATCGTCGATGAAGCCGGCGCCAATGGCCGCCTCGCCCGCCGCACGGGGCCGGGCAATGCGCCCGTGCCGGTGCGCGTGGGCGACGTGCTGGAAATCAACGACAAGCGCGCCCGCGTGGTGGGTATCGCGCGCGGCACGCCCACTTTCGGCTCGCAACCCATCATTTACACGACTTACACGCGCGCCAAGGACTATGCGTTTTCCGAGCGCAAGCTGCTGTCCTACATTCTGGTCAAGGTGAAGGCGGGCGCATCGGTGCCGGAGGTGGCGCGCCGCATCAGCCACGATACCGGCATGGCGGCGCGCACGGCGGAAGAATTCAAGCGCGTTTCGCTGTCGTACATCGTGAACAACACGACCATCGTGACCAATTTCGGCTTCGTCGTGCTGATCGGCTTCATCGTCGGCGCAGCCGTCACGGGCCAGATTTTCTACAACTTCACGCTGGACAACCTGCGCTATTTCGGCGTGTTCAAGGCGATGGGCGCGAGCGACGCGCTATTGCGCCGCATGATCGTGCTGCAGGCGCTGCTGGTGGGTTTCGTCGGTTTCGGGCTGGGCGCCGGCATTACCGCCGCGTTCGCCGCCGCCACGCGGGGCGGGGCCGGCCTGTCCATGATCATGAACTGGCAATTGCTGGCGGGCAGCGCCTGCGCCGTGGCGCTCATCGTGCTGCTGGCCGCGGTAATCAGCGTGCGCAAGGTGCACAAGCTGGAACCAGCCGCGGTGTTCCAGTCGTGACCGGCCGGCCGGACCCGCCCGCGCCCGCGCCCGGCACACGCGGCGGCACGGCAAGTTCCGGCAACGGCGCGGCGGCCGCGCTGACCGCGGTGCGCTGCGCCGCCGTGACCAAAACCTACGGCAGCGGCGCGGCCAGCGTGCAGGCCTTGCGCGGCATCGACCTGCAGGTGCGGGCCGGAGAATTGCTGATGCTCGTGGGGCCGTCCGGCTGCGGCAAAACCACGCTCATTTCCGTGATTGCCGGCATACTCGATCACGACGGCGGCGACTGCAGCCTGTTCGGCGAGAACGTGCACGCCTATCCCAAAAACGCGCGCACCAGCTGGCGCGGCCGCAACGTGGGATTCGTATTCCAGGCCTTCAACCTGATTCCCACTCTGTCGGCCGCCCAGAACGTGGCGATCCCGCTGCTCATTAATGGCAGCCCCATGGACGCGGCCCTGGCGCGCGCGCGCCTGCACCTGCGCGAGGTGGGCCTGGAAGGCCGCGAGGATGCGCTGCCCGCGCAATTATCGGGAGGCATGCAACAGCGCGTGGCTATCGCCCGGGCGGTGGTACATGGGCCGCGCCTGGTGGTGTGCGACGAACCCACCAGCGCGCTCGACAGCGAAACCGGCCGGCGCGTCATAGAAGTCATCAAGCGCCTCGCGGTCGGCCCGGACCGCGCCCTGGTCATCGTGACCCACGATGCGCGCATATTCGAATTTGCCGACCGCATCGCGCGCATGGACGACGGCCGCATCGTGCGCATCGAGCCCGGCGCATGAACACTGCCAGCCGGATTTTGCCGCTCGCCGCGGCGGCCGGACTGGCGCTTGCCATATTCGTGGCCGTGCAGGCCGAGCAGGAGCGCCCGCCCGCCCAGCCCATCGCCCACCCGGCCCAGGCACCTTACGCTTCCTACATAGGCGGCGCCGGTCTGGTGGAGGCCTCCAGCAACAACGTCGGCATAGGCACGGCCATCCCCGGCATCGTCAAAAGCGTCGCAGTCAAGGTGGGCGACCACCTGCAGGCGGGCGCCGCACTATTCGAAATCGACGACCGCGAATTGCGTGCCGACCTGCAGGTGAAACAAGCCAGCCTGGACAAGGCGGTCGCCGCGCTGCACGAAGCGCAGGCCGCGCTGGCCGATGCCGACGCCCAGTACGCACTGGTGCGCGACGCCGAAGATGGCCGCGCGGTGAGCAGGGACGAGGTGCAGAAGCGCAAACACGCGGCCCTGCTGGCGGCCGCGAAACGCGACAGCGCACGCGCCGAAACAGGCGTGGCGCGCTCGCAGCGCAATGCCACGCAAAGCGCGCTGGAGCGGCTCGTGGTGCGCGCGCCGCTGGCCGCCGAAGTGCTGCAGGTGAATCTGCGTCCCGGCGAATACGCGCCAGCCGGCGCGCTGGCCACGCCGCTCGTCATGCTGGGCAACCTGGAGCGCCTCTACATACGCGTCAATATCGACGAAAACGACGCCTGGCGGTTTCGCGCCGGCACGCGCGCGCAGGCCTATCTGCGCGGCAACAGCGAGCTGACGGCGGCGCTAAATTTCGTGCGCGTCGAACCCTATGTGACGCCCAAACAGTCGCTCACCGGCAGCAGCACCGAGCGCGTCGACACGCGCGTGCTGCAGGTCATCTACAGCTTCGAGCGCGGCAGCCTGCCGGCCTATGTCGGGCAGCAGATGGACGTGTTCATCGAAACGCCGGAACAGCCGCCGCCGGCCCCCGGAGTGCCCCGGTGAGACCGCGGCGCGCCGCCGCCGTGGCCGCCACGCTGCTGTTGCCGGGCTGTGCGGCGGTCGGCCCGGATTACCGGCGCCCGCCGCTGGAGGCGCCGCCGCGCTGGAGCGCCGGCCAGCTGCCGGCCGCCGCGGCGCCGGGACTGGAACAGGTGGCGTGGTGGAAAAATTTCGGCGATGCGCACCTCGACCGTCTGCTCGAACAGGCCGTGGACGCCAACCTGGACCTCGTGCAGGCGCAGGCGCGCGTACTGCAGGCGCGTGCCGCGCTCATCGCGGCCGGCGCCGCGCGCGCGCCGCAACTGGCCGCGTCGGCATCGCTCGCGCGCAGTCGCAGCAGCGAAAATTCCCTGCCGGGCGCCGCCGCCGGGCAGGTAACCAGCCTGTACCAGGGCGGCTTCGACGCGCGCTGGGAAATCGACCTGTTCGGCGGCCTGCGCCGCGGCGTCGAAGCCGCCGACGCCAGATTGGCCGCCAGCATCGAACAGCGCCACGCGACCTTGCTCACACTGCTGGCCGAAGTCGCGCGCAATTACCTGCTGTTGCGCGCCGGGCAGGAACAACTGGCGATCACGCGCCGCGATATCGCCCGACAGCAGGAAACCCTGGCAGTGACGCGCCAGCGTCATGGCCTGGGCCTCGCGCCGTATTTCGACGTAACGCTGGCCGAGGCGCAACTGGCTGCCGACACCGCGAACATCCCGGCGCAGGAAACCGCCATCAAGGCTGCGCTGCACCGCCTGGGCGTGCTGCTGGGCCGCGCCCCGGCCGACACGCTGCCCGAACTGGCCACGCCGCGCCCGCTGCCGCAGCCCGGCGCGCTGGATACGGCCGGCCTGCCTTCCGAATTGCTTGCGCGCCGGCCCGATCTGCGCCAGGCCGAGCGCGAACTGGCCGCCGCGTCGGCCGACGTGGGCGCGGCGCTGGCCGAGCTGTACCCGAAATTCGACCTCACGCTGGGACTGGGCTTGCAGGCCGCCCGGCCGGCGCTGTTGGGCCGTGCCGCGAGCCGCATCTGGTCGGTCGTGCCGGGCCTGTCGATGTCCGTATTCGACGCCGGCCGGCGCCGCGCGCTGGTCGCCGGCCGCAGCGCCGTGCACGACGAACTGCGCGCCAAATACCAGGCGGCTTTCCTGAGTGCGCTGGAAGAAGTCGAAAATTCGCTCACCGCCTTTTACGCCGAACAGCAGCGCCGCACCTTGCTGGCTGAGGCCGTGACAGCCAACGAGCAGGCGGTCGCGCTGGCCGGCGAGCGCTACCGCCGCGGCCTCACCAGCTTTCTGGAAGTGCTGACCGCGCAAACCCTGCTCTACGCCAGCCAGCGCAAGCTGGCCCAATCCCAGGCCGATCTGGTTACCGGACTGGTTGCGCTGTACAAGGCGCTGGGCGGCGGGTGGCAGGCCGCGCCGGGCGCGGGCGGCAGCGACGCCGGTGGCTGAATGCGCGCCGCCCTGCCGCCGCAGCGCCACGCGCCCCGGCGCGGGCGGCCGGCGTGCCTGGATGGAAGGGCTGCGGACCGCACAAAACTCCGGCTCCGGCGCCCGCCCTGCGATCGCCCGCCATGCCGGCCGGGTAGGCCCGGAACAGCGCCCGCGGCGGTATCGCCGGTTGCCGGCGGCGCCCGTCGCGCACCGCCTTGCGCTTGAAATCGGTCAATGGCGGCGTGCGCGGCCTGTGCTTGAATGAGGCATTTGCCGGCCGCGCCGGCGCCCGCGCCGCAAGCGGCGCCCCGTTCCGCCCGCCGCGCACGCGGCGCATGCGCAGGGAGCCATGTACACCTCACGTCCGATCGGGCGCATCGAAGCAGCGCAAGGACCGGTAATCGACGTGCGTTGCGATTACCTGCCACCGCTGGGCCAGGCCCTCGAAATCGTGCATCCCGACGGGCGCCGCGTCATGATCGTGAGCCGCCATGTGGACCAGGCCGTGGTGCGGCATCGCGCTGCACGCGGTGGGCGGGCTATGCCGCGGCATGCCCGTGCATGACACCGGCGCCCCGCTGCAGGTGCCCGTCGCGGCGGAGTGCCTGGGACGCATGCTGGACGTGTTCGGCGCTGCGCTGGACGGCGGCACGCCGCTGCCGCGTACCGACATGCGCCCGGTGCTCGCGCCGCCGCCCGATCTGGCCGACACGCTGGCGCCGCGGCACATGCTGGAAACCGGCATCAAGGTCATAGACCTGCTGTGCCCTTTCGTGCGCGGCGGCAAGACCGGGCTGTTCGGCGGCGCCGGTGTCGGCAAAACCGTGCTCATGATGGAATTCATGCACGCCGTGAGCCACGCCATGCAGGGAGTATCGGTATTCGCGGGGGTGGGCGAGCGCATGCGCGAAGGGCACGAAATGTGGCACGAAATGCGCGCCGCGGGCGTGCTGGCGCGCGCCCTGCTGGTGTTCGGCCAGATGGACGAATCGCCCGGCGTGCGCTTTTACGTGGGCTACACGGCGCTCGCGCTGGCCGAATATCTGCGCGATACGCTGGGTGGCGAAGTGCTGTTCCTGATGGACAACATTTTCCGTTTCATCCAGGCCGGCGCGGAAATTTCCAGCCTGCTCGGACGCATGCCGGCCACGGTGGGCTACCAGCCCACGCTGGCGACCGAAGTGGCAAGTCTCGAAGAGCGCATCGTGTCCACGCGGCGCGGCTCCATCACCGCCGTGCAGGCCGTCTATGTGCCGGCCGACGACATGACCGACCCGGCCGTGGCGGCGGTGCTGGGTCATCTCGACAGCGTAGTCATCCTGTCGCGCCAGCAGGCCGCCAAAGGCATCTATCCGGCGGTCGATCCGCTCAGTTCCGGCAGCCGCATGCTCGACCGCCGCGTGCTGGGCGACCGGCACTACGGCGTCGCGCGCGACGTGCGCGAACATTTGGCGCGCTACCGCGAGCTGGAAGACATCATCGCCATGCTGGGCATCGAAGAACTGTCGCCGCAGGACCGGCAGATCGTGCTGCGCGCCCGCCGCCTCGAACGCTATCTGACACAGCCTTTCGCCGTGCTGGCCGAGCACACCGGGGTGGCCGGCGCGCGCGTGCCGCTGGCGCAGACCATCGATGACTGCGGAGCCATCATGGCCGGCCGCCACGACGCGCGCGCCGAAGCCGACTGCTACATGCGCGGGGCGCTGCCGCAATGAATACCTTCACGCTGGCCGTGCATGACAGCCTGGCCACGCAGGAATTCGCCGGCGTGGTGCAGTTGATTT
>JAEUNN010000892.1 GCA_016791085.1 Rhodocyclaceae bacterium
CGCTACGCGCAGCCGACCTTTAGTGCACTGCCTCGTCCTGCTTCACCTCGTCGGTCCACACGCGAAATTGCTCCAGCACGCTGGGGCCGAAACTGGTGCTGATGGCCACGTCGGAAGCATCGCGGCCACGCGCGAGCAGCACGCGGCCTATGCGCGGTATGTTGTTGCGCGCGTCGAAGGTGTACCAATGGTCGCCCAGATAGGCCTCGAACCAGCCCGCGAAATCCATGGGGCCGTGCGGCGGCGGCACGCCTATGTCGCCCAGGTAGCCGCAGCAATAACGCGCCGGTATGTTCATGCAGCGGCATAGCGCGATGGCCAGGTGCGCATAGTCGCGGCACACGCCGCGCCGCTCGCGGAACGCCTGCAGTGCGGATTTCGTGGCGTTGGCGTGCTCGTAGCCGAAGGTGATGTGGTGATGC
Organism: Rhodocyclaceae bacterium; assembly: GCA_016791085.1. Classification (GTDB taxonomy): domain Bacteria; phylum Pseudomonadota; class Gammaproteobacteria; order Burkholderiales; family Rhodocyclaceae; genus JAEUNM01. The sequence continues at coordinate 423 of JAEUNN010000892.1, forward strand.
ACGAAATCGCAAATCGCCTGGACGCGGGCCCAGCCTGTCGGGGTGTGCGAAAACATTTGCCAGGCCGTGGCCGACAGCAGGTCGGTTTCGCAGTAACGGCTGCCGAGCAGGTAAATGAGCGTTTCTTCCGGCAGGTCCTGCACGGGGTGCTGGTGCGCCCGCGCCACGACGGGATCGGGCAGGCCGCTGTCGCGCACGATGGCGTCGGTCGTGATAAGCAGACGGCCTTGTGGCGCCAGCAGGCGCGTGCACCAGTTGCCGAAGCTGTCGCGGTAGGCGCTCATGGGCAGCGAGGGGCTCAAGTGAATGTGGTCGGGCTGCACGATGTCGGAAACCCGCGTGTAGTGGATGTTCAGCATGAGCACCATGGGTGTGGGCTGGGGCAACTTATAGACGATTTCGTAGCCGACTCGGATTTGCATGGCTGTCCTTCGGTGCGCCAGGGTGGCGCGTGGGGTGATGAAGCGAGACGCGCGTGTGCACGAAATGCCGGGAGGGTGGCCCGCAGCGTGCGGCAGGCCACCCTAACATGATTGTTGCAGTGCGTCGCAAGTTCCTGCAGCGAGCGCCGGCTTCATCCGGCGCAGCAGGCCCCCGCACTTACCGCCGCCTGCACCAAAAGCGGCGCCAGACGGCGCGCCCAGCGCGCCACGCCGGACGCGTCGGCCAGTTCGTCCTGGCGGATTTCCAGTTCCACGTACATCAGGCCGCGCGCTTCGCCATGCACGATGATGGCGTAGTCGGTGCCGTCGTCGGCGGAATAAGGCTGGTTTTCTCCGACCGCCAGCGCTGGATCGCGCCGCAGCAGATCCAGTACCGGCCGCGCCAGGCGCGCGTCGCGGTGGTACAGCACGCCGATCTGCCACGGCCGCGCGGCGCCCAGGTAGGAAGGCGTAAAGCTGTGCAGCGCGACCAGCATCGCCGCGCGCCCGGCGCGGGCGCGCGCATCCAGTTCGGCCGCGATGCGCGCGTGGTAGGGCTGGAAAATTTCGCGCTCGCGGCGCGCGGCGTCAGACGCGTCGAGCGCGAAGTTGCCCGATATGTCGGTGTTTTCGCTGCGCGTCACGATGGATTCCGGCGTGCCGGGCCGGCGGTTGCAATCGATCACGAGCCGCGTGTAGTTCTGCACGATCGCGTACGCATCCAGTTCGCCGGCCAGGCTTGCGGCCAGCGCCGCGA
>JAEUNN010000897.1 GCA_016791085.1 Rhodocyclaceae bacterium
CTGGGCGCGCGCGCCGAAACCGACGCGAGCGTGCTGGACCACCCCACGAGCGAAGAAGAAACCGTGCTGTTCGCGGCGATACGCGCCAAGCTCGGCGATGACGCCAGCTGGTATTCGCGCCGCCTCAAAGCCGTGCGCGGGGTGACCGAAGAAACCACGACCGGCGTGAAGCGCCTCTACAAAATGGCCGAAGAAGGCACGCTGGCTTTCCCGGCCATCAACGTGAACGATTCGGTCACCAAATCCAAATTCGACAACCTGTACGGCTGCCGCGAATCGCTCGTAGACGGCATCAAGCGCGCCACCGACGTGATGGTGGCCGGCAAGATCGCCGTGGTGTGCGGTTATGGCGATGTAGGCAAGGGATCGGCGCAGGCGCTGCGCGCGCTGTCGGCCCAGGTATGGGTGACCGAAATCGACCCGATCTGCGCGCTGCAGGCGGCCATGGAAGGTTACCGCGTGGTCACCATGGACTATGCCTGCGAACATGCCGACATATTCGTGACCGCCACCGGCAATTACCACGTGATTACGCACGACCACATGGTGCGCATGAAAGATCAGGCCATCGTGTGCAACATCGGCCACTTCGACAACGAAATCGACGTGGCCAGCATGAAGCAGTACCGCTGGGAAAACATCAAGCCGCAGGTCGATCACATCGTGCAGCCGGACGGCCGCCGCATCATCCTGCTGGCGGAAGGCCGCCTGGTGAACCTGGGCTGCGCGACCGGCCATCCGAGCTACGTGATGAGTTCGTCCTTCGCCAATCAGACCATCGCGCAGATCGAGCTGTACGGCAACACGGCCGCCTACCCGGTGGGCGTGTATGTGCTGCCCAAACACCTGGACGAAAAGGTCGCGCGCCTGCAGCTCAAAAAGCTGAATGCCCGGCTCACCACGCTGACCGACGCCCAGGCCAGTTACATAGGCGTGGACAAGAGCGGCCCCTACAAGCCGGACCGCTACCGCTACTGACCAGCCGGCGCGGCCGCCACAGGCGGCCGCTTCGTGCTCGAGTTACGCCGACCGCCCCGCCACAGACCGGCCCTGCCGCAGGATTTCCGCTTCATGCATACCGACGACAAACCGACCTTTTCCATAGAATTTTTCCCGCCGCAAAGCCCGGAAGGCATGGAAAAGCTGCGCCAGACGCGGCGCACCCTGGCCGAACTGAACCCGGCTTTCTTTTCCGTGACTTTCGGTGCCGGCGGCTCCACGCGCGACCGCACGCTGGAAACCGTGCTGGACATACAGGCCGCCGGGCAGAACGCGGCCCCTCACCTGTCCTGCATAGGCTCGACGCGCGACAACATACGGGATGTGCTCGACAAATACCGCGCCGCCGGCATACGCCGCCTGGTCGCCCTGCGCGGCGACCTGCCGTCCGGGGTGGTCGATCCGGGCGCGTTCCGCTACGCCAACGAACTGGTCGCTTTCATACGCGAACAGACCGGCGACTGGTTCCACATCGAAGTGGCGGCCTATCCCGAGGTGCACCCGCAGTCGGAACGCCGGCCGCAACAGGATCTGCTGAATTTCCGCCGCAAGGTGGAAGCCGGCGCGAATTCGGCGATCACCCAGTATTTTTTCAATGCCGATGCGTATTTCGCCTTCATCGACGCGGCGCGCAAGCTGGGCGTCGGCGTGCCCATCGTGCCGGGCATCATGCCCATCAACAATTTCGCCAAGATCGCGCGCTTTTCGGATGCCTGCGGCGCCGAAATACCGCGCTGGATGCGCCTCAAGTTCGAAAGTTTCGGCGACGACGCCGAATCGGTGCGGGCTTTCGGCCTGGACGTGGTGACCGCGCTGTGCGAGCGCCTGTTGCAGGGCGGCGCGCCCGGCCTGCACTTCTACACGCTGAATCAGGCCGCCCTCACGCGCAGCATCTGGCAGCGCCTGGGGCTGTGAGGCGGGCCTGCGGGCACGCCGCTCAGCCGTGTTCCGTGTATTCGACCAGGGTGTTCTTGCCGTTGGCTTTGGCCTGATACATGGCGTGATCGGCCTGCTTCAGCAGGTCGCCGGCGCGTATGCGCTCGGGTCCGCCCGGGCGCGGGTGCATGGTCATGCCTATGCTGGGCGTGACCGACACCTCGGCCAGCTTGATGGGAATCGCCGCGCGCAAGGACGCCAGCAGTTTCAGGCCGATGTCGTGCAGGTCGCCGGCATCGCGTATGTCTTCGAGCAGCACCACGAATTCGTCGCCGCCCAGGCGCGCCACCAAGTCCGCCTTGCGCACCGCCGACACCAGACGCGCAGCGACTTCGCGCAACACCGCGTCGCCGGCTTCGTGGCCGTATTCGTCGTTGATGGGCTTGAATTTGTCCAGATCGACGAACAGCAGCCCCAGCATGGTCGAATGCCGCGCCGAGCGCTCTATGGCTTTTTCCAGGTACTGGTTGAAAAAACTCCGGTTGAACAGCGCGGTAAGGCTGTCATGGGTGGCCAGGTAGCGGATTTCCGCTTCGCGGCGGTGGCGCTCCAGCGCATAGCGCAGGGCGCGCGACACCAGGCTGGGCGACACTTCGCCCTTCAGCAGGTAATCCTGCGCGCCGGATTTGAGGCAGTCCTGGATCGTGGTGTCGTCGTCGGAATTCGACAGCAGTATGACCGGCGGCGCGGCGGTCATGCGCTCCTGCAGCGTACGCACCAGTTCCGCGCCATTCATGTCGGGCAGCATGAAATCCAGGAACACGCATACGTAGTCGCTGTCCAGCAGGCGCTGCAGCGCTTCGCCGGCATCGCCGGCCTCGTCCACCTTGTAGCCCTGCGGCATGCGTTCGACGATGCGCCGTATATGCGCGCGGTCAACCCGATTGTCATCGACGACCAGAACTTTCATTTCCGCACTCCGCATGTGTCAGGGCAATTCCACGATCGAAGCGTAACTTTCGATCAATTCGCGCAATTCACCGAAACCTTCGGACAATCTGGTTTTGAGCACATAGCCGGCAACGTTGGCGCGATAGGCGCGCGTGCGGTCCTCATCCGCATTCGAAGTGGTCAATACGAACACGACGCTGGTCTGCAGCACCGGATCGGCCCGCAATTCTTCGAGAAATTGCAGGCCGTCCATGCGCGGCATGGACAAATCCAGCAGCACGACATAGGGCCGCGGCACCTCCACCGCGCCGTTGCCGCGCAACAATGCCAGCGCCTCGACACCATCTTTGGCGCGCACGATGGGATGCACGATGCGCACGTCGCGCAAGGCGCGCGACACCGCGCGCGCGTCCACCTCGTTGTCTTCGGCCAGCAGGATGCATAGTTGTTTCTGCGCCTGCATTGAGTGTCCTTTCGCTGTCGGGCGGCATCCGGCCGCTGCGCGGGCGGTCCGGCGACCCGCGCCGCAGGGTTCAGGCCGTGGCGATCGACTTCGGCCAGGTGAAACGGAAACAGGTGCCGCGGCCCGTGCGCGGTTCAACCAGTATGTTGCCCCCGAATTCCTCTGTCGTCTTGCGAATTATTGCAAGTCCCATGCCACTTCCTTCAACTTCGTCCTTGGATTTGAGCGTGGTGAACATTTCGAATACCTTTTCGCAATAGGCCTCGGGTATGCCGGGCCCGTCGTCCTCGACCCGGAATACGTATTCGGCGCCGGCATCGGCACAGGACACCGAAACGCGGCCGGAGGTCTGGTCGTGATGTTTGAGCGCATTGGCGAGCAGGTTGCGGAACACCAGGTGCAGCGGCACGCGCCAGGTCGAAAAGCGCGGCAGCTGGCCTTTCAGTTCGAGCTCGAACGCGCGCTTGGCGTTCAGCAGGTCGAATATTTCCGACACCATCTGTGCGATATCCACCTCTTCCACCTGCTCTTTCTTGCGCCCTATGCGCGCGTACTGGAGCAAATCTTCCAGCAGGCGCTCCATGCGCTGCACGCGCAGCTTGAGCAGACCGAGGTGGCTTCTGACTTCGTCGCGGTCGTCGAGGTCCTCTTCTATCCACGACGCCAGCAGCCGTATGTTCTGCAGCGGCGAGCGCAGGTCGTGCGAGGCGACATAGGCGAATTTGTCCAGTTCGCGGTTGCTGCGCTCGAGTTCGCGGTTGCTGCGCTCCAGTTCGCGCGCGCGCTGCGCGCGTTCAAGTTCGTGGCGCGCGCGCTCGGTCACGTCGATCAGCGTGACCACGATGAGCGCGCCCTGTTTGCGGCGTATGGGCGACAGGAATACGTCCAGCGGCACCTTGTCGCCCAGCGCGTCTATCGCGAACAGGTTGCGCGACTGCCCCATTTTGGTGTCCACCGGGTCCTGCATATAGTGCGTGCGCTGGCCGACGTGGCCGGCGCGCAATTCGTGCGGCAAAAAATCTTCCACCACGCGCGTCTTGAGATCTTCGAGTTCCAGCTTGAAAATTTTCGCGGCCGCCTTGTTCGCATAGCGTATGCGCCCGCGCCCGTCCACGGCCATGATGCCTGCCGGCACCGCATCGAACACGTTAATGTCGGCCTCGAGCGAGGTGCGCGTGGTGTAGCGGCCGAAAAAATAGACGAATTCGACCAGCACGACATAAGCCACCAGGCGCAGCATGTGCCACAGCCACCAGGCCGCGTCCCACAGGCTGGATAGTTCGAACAGCAGTCCGGCGGAACCCAGCACGGAACTGAAACCGGCCAGCATGAGGTCGTGCCGTCCGCCGGAACGCGCGTAGCGGCGCGCGAAAAAGAAGCTCGCGCCATAGAACATGAGCCCGCCGCCGACATTCAGCGCGCGCGCGGTGGCGCGGAACATGCCGTCGGCCGTGAGCATTGCCGGCAGCATGTAGTCGAGCGCGACGCTGCCCAGGGCAAATGCCCAGAACGCCACCACGGCTACCGGCACCAGGCGCGCGCTGATGCCGGCAAACCAGCGCGCCGGCAGCCAGACACAGGCAAATCCCAGTCCGCCCAGGCATATCGCCCAGCTGTGCAGCCACACGAACAGATTGCCCGGCGCCTGCGCGGCATGCACGATATCCAGCGTGCCCATGGCCATGAGACCCAGCGCGGTCGGCACACGCTGGCCATATTCGTCGTCGGCCACCCAGTACAGCAGGATCGCCGCGGCCACATAGCCGATCAAACCGCCCAGGGCTTCGACCACGGCGTGCATCGGTTCATGCACCCAGCGCGCCCCGGCAAACAGCCATTCGGCGTACCAGGCGGCAAGTGCCGGCAACACCAGACCGGCCAGCAGGACCAGCGCGCTGGCATTACGGTGGCGCCGCTGGTTCAGAACTTCGATGATCGATGCGCGCATGGTCCAGGCAGCTTTGACGGCACGGTGGCGACCGGCGCATTATGCGGGAAACTGCCCGCCGTCACCCGCCGCGCACAGCAGGCTGTGGTAGCTTCGCCGCGCTGGGGCCGACCGCGGCGCGAACCGCCGTGGCGGCCCGCCTGTCTGACAGGCAAGCGCACCTGGAGCCTGGCCATGCTGAGCGTATTTGACCTGTTCAAGATAGGCATCGGTCCGTCCAGTTCCCACACGGTCGGACCCATGCGCGCCGCGCGGCGTTTCGCCGACCTGCTGCAGGCGCGCGACTTGCTGCCCATGACCACCCGCGTATGCATCGAACTGTTCGGCTCGCTGGCCGCGACCGGCCAGGGCCACGGTACCGACGGCGCGGTGCTGCTGGGGCTGGAAGGCGCGGCGCCGGAAAGCGTGGATCCGCAAACCATACGGCCGCGCTGCGCGCAAATTCAGGCCGAACAGCGCCTGCGGCTGGCGGGTGGCCATGCCATAGAATTCATCGCGCGGCGCGACCTGCTGTTCCAGCGCCGCCACAGTTTGCCGCACCACCCGAACGGCATGCGCTTCACAGCCAGCGCGGCCGACGGCAATGCGCTCGCGCTGGAACAGTACTATTCCGTGGGCGGCGGCTTCGTGGTCAGCGAGGCCGAAGCCGGACAAGGCGCCGGCCCGAGCGAATCCACCGCGGCCGTGCCCTATCCTTTCGCCAGCGCGGCGGACTTGCTGGCGCATGCCGAGCGTAGCGGGCTCACGCTGGCGGCCCTGGCGCTGGCCAATGAAACGGCGCGCGCGCCGGAACAGGACGTGCGCCGGCGTCTGCTCGAAATCTGGCAGGTAATGCACGCCTGCATCGCCCGCGGCATGGTTGCCGAAGGCCATTTGCCGGGTAGCCTGCACATACCGCGGCGTGCGCGCCAGCTCGCCGCGACGCTGGCGCGTGCGGGCGCCGACCCGCTCGCCACGCTGGACCGGGTCAATCTATGGGCCATCGCCGTGGGCGAAGAAAACGCCTCGGGCGGGCGCGTGGTTACCGCGCCCACCAACGGCGCGGCCGGCATCATCCCGGCGGTGCTCAAGCATTACGTCGCAGGCGTGCCCGGCGCCGACGACGACGGCATCGTGCGCTTCCTGCTGGTCGCCGCCAGCATAGGCATGCTGTACGTGCGCAATGCCTCGGTGTCGGGCGCCGAAGTCGGTTGCCAGGGCGAGGTGGGCGCGGCCTGCTCGATGGCTGCCGGCGGCCTCGCCGAAGTGCTGGGCGGCAGCCCGCGCCAGGTCGAGAATGCCGCCGAAATCGCCATGGAGCACAACCTCGGACTGACCTGCGACCCGGTGGCCGGACTGGTCCAGGTGCCCTGCATAGAGCGCAACGCCATGGCCGCGGTGAAGGCCATCAACGCCGCGCGCATGGCGCTGGCCGGCGACGGTACGCATTTCGTATCGCTCGACAAGGTGATACGCGTGATGCGCGACACCGGCGCCGACATGAAATCGAAATACAAGGAAACCGCGCGCGGCGGGCTCGCCGTGAATGTGATCGAGTGCTAGGCAGGAACCGCGCGACATGGCGGCGGCTTGCGGCAAGTCAAAAGCGTGGAGCGCGTAAACTGCCGCTACTGCGCGCGGAAATGTACAATCAGGCCGTTTTGTGCTGCCTTGGCTGCGCCCGCCCGCCCCTACTTTCCATGTTGCGCCGACTACTACTGTTGCTGCTCGCGCTGATGTTGCCGCTGCAAGCCCTGGCCGGGGCTAGCAATTGCGGACACTGGCCGCGCGCGCAAAGCACCGGCGCAGCCGCAGACCAGGCGGCGCAGGTGACGGCCATGCACTGCGACCAGGCCGACACCGCGCAAGCCGGCAAGGGCGGTACCAATCCACCCTGCGATCACTGCGGCTATTGCCAGCTTGCGCACGGCGCGCCCTTGCCGGCCGCGCTGGCAAATTTTGGCGCCGACGCGATATTCGACCTGACGGCCGGCGAACCCCGGTCGCCGCCCGGCTACATCCCCGACCAGCCCCTGCGCCCGCCTCGCCGCGCCTGAGCGCGCACTGCGCCGGTAAACCCACGACCGGCGCTCCGAAATTTACCCCGCAACCCGGCCGTGTTGCGCCCTGACGGCGCAGGCACGGCAGTGCGGCCGTTACGGCCGCACGGAGCACGAACATGGACAAATTCTGGTCTGTCCTGGCCGGCTGCCTG
>JAEUNN010000924.1 GCA_016791085.1 Rhodocyclaceae bacterium
TCGTGCTGTTCGCGCCGCTGCTGGTCGCGTATGCGCGCGCCCAGTACGGCCAGGGCCTGGGCCTTGTTGCGGTGCTGGGAGCGGTCGTCCTGGCACTCGACGACGATGCCGCTAGGCAGGTGCGTGATGCGCACCGCCGAGTCGGTCTTGTTCACGTGCTGGCCGCCGGCTCCCGAGGCGCGGAAAGTATCGATGCGCAGGTCAGCCGGGTTGATCACGATTTCGTCGGCCTGTTCGGCTTCCGGCAATACCGCGACCGTGCAGGCCGAAGTATGGATGCGGCCCTGCGCTTCGGTGACCGGCACGCGCTGCACGCGGTGCGCGCCGGATTCGAATTTGAGGCTGGCGTATGCCCCGGCACCGACGATGCGCGCGATGATTTCCTTGTATCCGCCCAGTTCCGACTCGCTGCGCGAAATGACTTCGACGCGCCAGCGCTGGCGTTCGGCGTGACGCGAGTACATGCGAAACAAATCGGCCGCAAATAGCGCCGATTCGTCGCCGCCCGTGCCGGCGCGGATTTCCAGGAACATGTTGCAGTCGTCGTCCGGATCGCGCGGCAACAAGGCGCGCTCCAGTTCGTCCGCGAGCTTGTGCTGTTCGGCGCGCGCATGCTCGATTTCGCTCGCGGCGAGCTCTTTCATGTCGGCGTCGTCGAGCAGGGACTGCGCCTCCAGTTCGGCTTTGCGCATTTGTTTCCAGGCCGCATAGAGCTGTGCCACGGGTTCGAGTTCGGCATGCTCGCGCGTGAGCCGGCGATAGTTTTCCATGTCGTCCGCGGCGTTTTCGGCGGCCAGCAGCGCATCGATGTCGGCCATGCGGCGTTCGATCTTTTCCAGCTTGTCGAGCAAGTGCTTTTTCATGGCGGTTAGGGCAAGGCGAAGCACCGCGCAAGGCGCGGCGCGGCGCACTCATTCGCCCTGGTTCAGATGGTAGATGCGGGCGATCAATTCGGCGGCCGCGACGCGCCGTTCGCCATCGCCCTCGTTGAGCGCGGCGGTAGGCCCGTGCATGAATTTATTGGTAAGCGCGTGGCTCAGATGTTCGACCA
>JAEUNN010000944.1 GCA_016791085.1 Rhodocyclaceae bacterium
ACGGGTGGGGCGTCACCAGATTAGATCGTCAATCGGAAAAGTGAGGAGCAACCCCGTGGAAATGGATCTCGAAAAACGCACCTTGCGCCGCATAACGTGGCGCATCGTGCCCTTCATCATGCTGTTGTATTTCGTCGCCTACATCGACCGCGTCAATATCGGCTTCGCCGCACTGACGATGAAAGAAGACCTGGGCTTCACGGCCTCGATCCTGGGCTTCGGCGCCGGGATTTTCTTCTGGGGCTATTTTTTGTTCGAAGTGCCCTCCAACATCATTTTGCACAAGGTGGGCGCGCGGCTCTGGATCGCTCGGGTCATGGTTACCTGGGGCATCATTTCCGGGGCCATGGCCTTTATCGAAGGGCCGACCAGTTTCTACATCATGCGCTTTCTGCTCGGCGCCGCCGAGGCGGGATTCTTCCCGGGCATCATCCTGTACCTGAGCTACTGGTTCCCGGCCCGCCACCGCGCCGGTGTCACGGCTTTCTTCATGGCCGCGGCGCCGATTTCCACCGCGCTGGGCTCGCCCATTTCGGCCGCCCTGCTGGAAATGAACGGTGTGATGGGCATGCACGGCTGGCAGTGGATGTTCATCATCGAAGCCGTGCCGGCGCTCATTCTGGGTGTGGTGGTGTTCTTCTACATGACCGACAAGCCCGAGCAGGCCAAGTGGCTCAAGGATGACGAGCGCCGCTGGCTGGTGCACGCCATGAGCGCCGAAAACGCCGGCAAGGCCGACAGCGCCAAGCACGGCATCGTGAGTGGTCTTACCAATCCGCGCGTGCTGGCGCTGGCGCTCATTTACTTCGGTACCTCGGCGGGCCTCTACACGCTCGGCATCTGGGCGCCGCAAATCATCAAGCAACTGGGCGTGTCGTCGATGACGGTAGGTTTCCTGAACGCGATTCCTCCCATCGTGTCGGTGGTCGCCATGGTGTGGTGGTCGCGTCATTCGGACCGCACCAGCGAGCGTACCTGGCACGTCGTGCTGGCCTGTCTGGCGGCGGCGGTAGGGCTGGTCGTGGCGAGCGGTTCCAACGGCATCCTGGGGCTTATCGCGGCGCTCACGCTGGTCAATAT
>JAEUNN010000953.1 GCA_016791085.1 Rhodocyclaceae bacterium
GGCCCTGCAAAGCGTGCAGCGCGAAATGGCCGACCGCAAGCGCGCCGAAGAAGATTTGGTGCAGGCCGGCAAAATGGCCGTGCTGGGGCAAATGTCGGCCGGCATCACGCACGAACTGAACCAGCCGCTGGCGGCCCTATCCACGCTGGCCGACAACACACAGAAGCTCATGGATCTGGACCGCCGCGAGGCGGTGCAGAAAAACCTCGCAAAAATTTCGCAGATCGTGCTGCGCATGGGCGCCATCACGAGCCGGCTCAAAACTTTCGCGCGCAAATCCGCGGTCGAACTGGAACCCGTGGCGGTGCATCGGGCCGTGGCCAATGCGCTGTTCCTGCTGGAGCGCCGCTTGCGCCAGGCCGAGGTCGAACTGCTCCTGGAAGTGCCGGAACAGCTCACGGCCATGGCCGAAGCCGTGCGCCTCGAACAGGTCATCGTGAATCTGGCCGCCAACGCCATAGACGCCATGGCTGAGGCGCCGCTGCGGCGCCTCTCCATACGCGCAGAACAGCGGGACGATGCTGTGATACTGAGCGTAGCCGACAGCGGACCTGGCCTCGCCGATGAAATCCTGGCGCATCTGTTCGAACCGTTCCGCACCACCAAGCCGGCCGGTGCCGGCCTGGGGCTGGGACTGGTCATATCCGCCGGTATAGCGCGCGATTTCGGCGGCCAGCTCACGGCACGCAATCTGCCCGAGCGCGGCGCCGAATTTACGCTTACGCTGGCTGCCGCGAAGGACGCCATCCCAGGCTGACGGTCCAGGGACGACGGCGGCCGGTCGGACGAAACCAAGGAATCGCACCGGCACGAGCTTGCAATAAGGCGGTAGCGGGCCCAATGCCGTTAAGTCAAGCGCACACAAAGCGCTGCTGATCCGAAATCCGCATTGAAAAAAGGCGCGACGGTGTCGCTGCGCAGCCGCCTGGGGGCGCGGGCGTCTCGCCCGCGTGCGGCGCAGAAGACGCGGCCGGCGGGCGGCATGCCCGCCCCCCAGGGAAAGGTGCGCGCGTCGATTCGCCCCAACTTGACGGCATTGGTAGCGGGCCCCATGCCCTTAACTCAAGCGCACACAAAATGCAGCGGATCCAAAATCCGCGTTGAAAAAAGGCGCGACGGTGTCGCTGCGCAGCCGCCTGGGGGCGCGGGCGTCTCGCCCGCGTGCGGCGCAGAAGACGCGGCCGGCGGGCGGCACGCCCGCCCCCCAGGGAAAGGTGCGCGCGTCGATTCGCCCCAACTTGACGGCGTTGGTAGCGAGCCCCATGCCCTTAACTCAAGCGCACACAAAATGCAGCGGATCCGAAATCCGCGTTGAAAAAAGGCGCGACGGTGTCGCTGCGCCGGCGCCTGGGGGCGCGGGCGTCTCGCCCGCGTGCGGCGCAGAAGACGCGGCCGGCGGGCGAGACGCCCGCCCCCCCAGGGAAAAGCGCGCGCGTCGATTCGCACTAACTTGACGGCATTGGTAGCGGGCCCAAGGCCGTTAAGTCAAGCGCACGCAAAGCGCTGCTGATCCGAAATCCGCATTGAAAAAAGGAGCGACTGTGTCGCTGCGCGGCTAACGCCAAAAGCCCTCGTGCGGGCGGCGCGCTTCGTCTTCGCGCAGCGGGCCCAGCACCTCGATAGTGCGCTGACCGCGCGCGAACACTTCGCGGCAGGGCAAGGACAGGGTAGGGTTTTCCGGGTCGGCGCCGGTCAGTTCCAGCAGG
>JAEUNN010000966.1 GCA_016791085.1 Rhodocyclaceae bacterium
GAGCGGAATGTGCGCTGCCAGCGCGACAAGTTCGCGCTCGATGAGCGCCTCGGCCAGTTCATCCGCATGCGTGACCGGCGAGGCGTCGGCTTTGTTGCGCACGGCAAAATCCTGCCCGTAAATTTGCAGGATTACCTGGCCGGCCGCGCGCGCGATGCCGGCCAGGGTTTCGAGCAATTGCGTAGCGGACAGCCCGCCCACTGCGTTTTCCATGCAGTTCCTTTATTTCCCGTGCGCGCCGCGGCCGAGGTCAGCGCTGCGGCTCGGTTTTTTGCGTGGGCGGCGGGATGAGCAGGCTGGCCAGCGTGGCGCCGGCCAGGATGATCGCCACGACGGCCAGTGAAAGCGCCACCGGCAGATGGAACCATTCGACCAGCAGCATTTTCGCGCCGACGAACGTCAACACCAGCGCCAGGCCGTATTTGAGCAGATGGAAGCGCTCATGGACGCTGACCAGCAGAAAATACATGGCGCGCAGACCCATGATGGCGAATACATTCGACGTGAGCACGATGAACGGGTCCAACGTGATCGCAAATATGGCCGGTATGCTATCTACCGCAAAAACCAGGTCGGAAAATTCCACCAGCGCCAGCACCAGCAGCAGCGGGGTCGCATACAGCAGGCCATTCTGGCGCACGAAAAAGCGTTCGCCGTGGAAACTCGGGGTGATGCGCAAATGGCCGCGCAGCCACTTGAGCAAGGGCTGATTATCTAGGTCCGGCGGGTGGTCGCCGGCGATCGCCATCTTGATGCCGGTATATACCAGGAAGGCGCCGAACACATACAGCACCCAACTGAACTGTCCGATCAGCCAGGCGCCGGCGCCTATCATGACGGCGCGCAGAACGATCGCGCACAGCACGCCCCACAACAGCACGCGGCGCTGAAATTCGGCGGGCACCGCGAAATGCGTGAACAGCAAGATCCACACAAACACGTTGTCGACGGCGAGCGCCTTTTCCATCAGATAGCCGGTAAAAAATTCCAGCGTGCGCGCGTTGGCCACGGCACGACCGGCATTGCCATCAAGATACACCCACAGGCCCGCGCCGAATGCGGCGGCGAGCGCGATCCATACTACCGACCAGCCCGCCGCGGCGCGCAAGCTCATGCGGCCGGCGCGATTGCCGCCCAGAACGAACAGGTCGAGTGCCAGCACCGCGAGGGTGATGGCGGCGAATGCGCCCCATAGCCAGGGCGTGCCGATTGATTCCAGCATGTGCTTGATCCTTGTGCCGAATTTGCCGAGCCGGCGGTGTGGAACCGGCGCCAGCCAATAATGTAGTTCTAGTAATAAATAAGGAAAAGTCGAATATACTTCTTTATGTGTTCGAGTTTTTCGATGTTGGGAGTAACATGGCGGCACTTAACTACAAGCATCTGCACTATTTCTGGGTGGTGGCGCGCGCCGGCAGCGTGGTCAAAGCTGCCGAGCGCCTGCACCTCACGCCGCAAACCATCAGCGGCCAGCTCACGCTATTCGAGGAGACGCTGGGGCACACGTTGTTCCGCCGCACGGGCCGGCGTCTTGAACTTACCGAATCCGGCAAGCTGGCGCTGGATTTTGCCGACAACATATTCGCGCTGGGGCGTTCGCTGCAGGATGCACTGGGCGCCCAGCGCGGCAAACAGAATCCACCGCTGCGCGTTGGTGTGGCCGACGCCGTGCCGAAATCGCTCGCCTACCGGCTGCTGGAGCCCGCCATGGATGCCGACCGGCGCATGCAGGTGGTGTGTCGCGAAGGCAAGTTGGTTAATTTGCTTGCCGACCTTGCCGTGCAACGCCTGGACATCGTCATTTCCGATACGCCGCTGCCACTGCGCGTGAATATCCGGGCCTACAACCATCTGCTGGGCGAATGCGGGCTGGCATTCCTGGCCACCCCGGCGGTGGCGGAAACGCTGCAGGGCGGCTTTCCGGCCTGCCTGGACGGCGCGCCGCTGCTGATACCCGGTGAGGACGCGAATTCACGCCCGCGCCTGCTGCGCTGGCTGGAAGATCAGCAGGTGCAGCCAAGTATTGTCGGCGAATTTGACGACGGCGCGCTCATGGTGGCTTTCGGTGCTGCCGGGGCGGGTGTGTTCGTCGCTCCGAGCGCGGTGGTCGAAGATGTGTGCCGCCAGTCCGGGGTGGTACAGATCGGGGCTACGCGCGCGGTGACCGAGCAATACTATGCGATAGGCGTGGAGCGCAAAATTTCCCACCCGGCCGTGCTGGCCATCAATTCCGCAGCTCGTTCGGATTTGTTCCGCGCGCCGGCGGACGCGCCGGCCGAACGCGGTGCGCGCAGCGCGGCGGTATCGCGCCGCGGCGGCAAATGAAGCGCGTGTTGCGCCAAGCCAGTCGGTGCGGCGCAACACGCAAACCGGCGGGGGCTTGACCGTCATGAAAAGTCCGTGCTAAGTTCGCGCCCATGTACTCCGCACAGACCCCATCGTTGTCCTTCCTGCGTGCCGCCCTGTCCGGCCTGGGTCTGCTGCTGCGCGTCGCGCGCACATAACTTCTCCCCCCATCCCCCGGTTGTACCCCTGCCCTCCACGAGGCGCAGTGTCCTGTTTTTGCCCCCATACCCCGCGGAGCGCTGCCATGACCGGCTGCACCAGAATAATTGTCGAACTGCAACTGCGACTGCCGAGCGGTCGCCGGGCCACGCACAGGTGGCAGCCCGGCGGCCCCCAACGCGCCACATCCGCCCGTCGCAAACGAATTTAAAGGAAAGTCAAAATGTTGCAGAACCCCGCAGTCAAGTACCGCCCCTTCAATCAACCCGTCATGGCCCGG
>JAEUNN010000976.1 GCA_016791085.1 Rhodocyclaceae bacterium
GTGCATGTCGGCCGCGGCCGCCACGGCCTGGCGCGCGCACCAGAACAGATGCATGCCCGGCACCACGCGGCCGCCCAGGGTGACGCTGCGCTCATCCGCATTCACGCGCAGCACGGGCAGCAACTGGTAGTCGCCGGCCGCCGCGGCGGCGGCGTCGCGCGCCACGCCGGCAAACAGGTGGTGCAGGGCGTCCTGGCGCAGGTCGCGCCACTCCAGCGGCAGTTCGCGCAGCAGCGCGGCGAGCGCCGGATTGCCGTCCAGTTGCAGCAATTCCAGCTCCGCTGCAGCACTTACGTTGTGCCCGGCACCCAGCGCACGCACGCCGCGCGACACGCCATGCACGGCGCGTGCGCCCGCCACGGCGAATTCGACCGCGCCCACCTCGCTCACCTGACCGTGCGCATATACGCGCCCGCCGTGTTGCCCGTCGGCGTGCGTGGATAGCGCGCCCAGGCGTTCCGTGCGCGCGCTGAGCCAGGCCGAATGCGCCGCGGCCGGGGTGGCGAAACTGATGGCCGGGCCGGCGCCGGGCGGGGCCAGGCGCAACTCGCCGCCCAGCACCAGCGCGGCCGCGGCGGGCACATCCAGCGCCCAGTCCTGCTCCGTAAATACGCCCGGCACGGTGCAGCCCTGCACATTCACGGCGCCGGCCGCGCGTGCCGCGGCGGTTACGGCGGCCTGTGTGGAGCGCGCGAATTCGCTGGTAAGCAGCAGTACCACGCTATGCGCGGAGGCGATGCCGGCACGTTCCAGTGCCGCCTGTACCGCGGCGGCGGCGAGGTGCGGGTCGGCTTCGTCGCCGCGTGCGAGTCCCGAGGCGATGCGATGCGTGGCCGGATGATTCATGGGTGCGGGAAAAAGTGGGTGGAGGGCGGCCGCATCAGGCACGCGCCGGGCGTTTTTCCGGCCACGCGCACAGATCGGCAATACTGCATTCGTTGCAGCGCGGGGCGCGCGCCGTGCACACGTAGCGTCCGTGCAGGATGAGCCAGTGGTGGGCATGCAGCCGGAATTGCTGCGGCACGCGCGCGAGCAGCCCCTGTTCGACCGCCAGCGGCGTATCGCCGCGTGCCAGGCCGGTACGGTTGGCGACGCGGAATATGTGCGTATCGACGGCGATGGTCGGTTCGCCGAACACGACGTTCAACACCACGTTGGCGGTTTTTCGGCCCACGCCGGGCAAAGCTTCGAGCGCCGCGCGATCGTGCGGCACGCTGCCGTCGTGGCGGGCGAGCAGCTGGCGCGACAATTCCAGCACGTTTTTGGCCTTGGTTTTGTACAGGCCTATGGTGCGTATCCGATCGGCCAGCGCCTCTTCGCCCAGGTTCACCATGGCGTCCGGCGTGGGCGCCACGGCAAACAGCCGGCGCGTGGCCAGATTCACGCTTTTGTCCGTGGCCTGCGCGGACAGGACGACCGCCACCAGCAACTGGTAGGGCGAGTCGTATTCCAGTTCCGAGCGCGGCTCGGGGTTCGCAGCGGCGAGGCGCGCGAACAGCAGGCTGGCGTTCTTGACGGACATGGGGCGCATGATTGCGCGCGATTGTAACGCCGCTTGCGGCGCCGCATATTGCGATGCAGCGAATTCGCCGGCCGACGGCCGTTGCGCGCCGCCTGCACGGGCTGCGGCCGGCTGCCGCGCGGCATGCGGCGGTCCGGCGTTTGCGCCCGGAAGGGGCTGTTGCGCCATCACCGCAGGGGCAGGCGAAAATCCCGTGGACAAAAAAAGACCCGCGCACCAGCCTGACCGAAAATTATGACCGAAAGGAGGAGGAGGGGAACGGCCACGGTCAGTCAGGCTTACTCGGCGCGCGGGGGCAAGGCGGCACGTGAGCAGGAGGAGGAAGCTCACGCGCCGGGAGGCCGACACCGGCTCTGCGAGGAGAGCCGCACTGCGCATCCAGAAGATGTTGCAGTGCACAAGACGAACATTACCGGCGCACCGGACAAAACGCAAATTGTTTTTTCTGATGCGCGCCATAGCTTGGGCTGATAGCGCGACGGGGCTGCGCGCCTTGCTGGCGTGGGTGGTTTGCCCGATGCAAACGGGGTGGCGGATGCCCGGCAAACGGTGCGGACGGCTGGGCCATCGCGCGGCCGGGCCCTGTCCGGACACCGCAGCTGAGGCCTTGCGACGGCGGCACAGGAAGCTGGTGCCGTGAGCGAGCGTCCGGACCCCAGGCTGCGTGCCTCGGCGCAAACGCAAAACAAAACGGCGCAAGCCCAAGCTTGCGCCGTTCCGGTTTTATGGCGCCTGGCGCGCCCGCCAGGCGCGCGCCAGGTCCGACTGCGTCAGATTTTCGCGGTCGTGAGGTGCGCGGCACCCCAGGTGGTGCGCCAGCGGGTTTTCACGCCGGTCAGGCCGGCCAGCGCCAGGAAGGCCAGGCAGGCGAATACCACGAAGCCGATCTGGTAGCTGCCGCTATATTGCTTGGACAGGCCCAGCGAGGACGCCAGGTAGAAGCCGCCCACACCGCCGGCCATACCGACCAGGCCGGTCATGACGCCGATTTCGCGGCGGAAGCGCTGCGGCACC
>JAEUNN010001028.1 GCA_016791085.1 Rhodocyclaceae bacterium
CGAAGTGGCGTTCCTCGAACTGATGCAGCCGGACCTGGAAACCGCGCTGTTGCGCCTGATCGCGGCCGGCAGCCGCAGCGTACTGGTGGTTCCCATGTTCATCGCCCAGGGCGGCCACCTCAAACGCGACCTGCCGGCGCAGATCGAGCGCTTGCGCGCCTGCCACGCCGGCATCACGATAGAACTTGCGCCGCCGGCCGGTGAAGCGCCCGCCGTGCAGCGCGCCATGGCCGAGTGGATCGCCGGTCTGGCCGCCCTGCATCCGGCCTGATGCGCAGCGCCCGCAGGCCGCGCGGCTTGCGGGATGCTGCGCGGCGGTGCGCCTGCTTGCGCGCCGCCGCGTGCAAATGTGGCAATGCCAGGGTTTGCAATGGGCGTGCGGCGCTCAAGTTTTGCCGCGGCGCGACGTAAGTCAGCTTCGCCCCGCATTCCCTGTTGAATAGCATGTTCGATGATCGCGTCAATATTGCCGTCACCCCGCACGCCCTGGTGCTGAGCGAGGATGTGGATGTGCTGGCTGGCGTCGGTGCGGATCTCGCGACGGCCGGCTGGACCGTGTCCGGCCAGCCGCTGGCCATGCTCTGGCGCAGTGTCGGCGGTGCCCCCTACCGGCCGCAACTGCTGGTCGTAGACGCCGCAACGCTGGATGCGCGCGCGGCGGAATTTCTGCAGCTGGTCGCCGCGGTCGGATCGGGCCCGGCCACGGCATTGTTGCTTTTGCTGCCGGCCGGTGGCAGCCCCCCGGTGCAACAATCGCTGTTCCACGGCACGCTCAGTTTTGCGCTGCAACGCCCGTTTGGCGCGCGCGAACTGCGCACCCTGGCCAGCGCCGCGCTGGAGCGTTGCCGCTGGCGCGAAGAATTGCGCGGTGCGCTGGGGTACTTCGCACCGCCGCTGCCGGACGCGCGCGTATTGAAGCTGCGCGTGCGTACCCTGGCCGAAGCGACACAGGCGGCGCAATTTCTGGCGGCTTACGGCCCGGAACCGGACATGCTCGTGATCGGCCTCATGGAACTGATTGCGAATGCCATCGAGCACGGCAACCTGGGCATCAGCTACCGCGAAAAAACCGCGCTATTGCTGGCCGGGGCATGGAGCGACGAAGTCGAGCGGCGCATCCGCGAGCCGCAATATCGCGATCTGAGCGTCAGCGTCGAAATGCGGCGCGAACGCGAAAGCCTGCATTTTCTGATCGTCGATCAGGGCCGGGGCTTCGATCCGCGGCCCTATCTTGCGCTCGACCCGCAACGCGCATTCGACCCCAACGGCCGTGGCATCGCCATGGCGCGCACCATCAGTTTTACCGAACTCGAATACCTAGGATGCGGCAATCGTGTCCTGGCCAGCGTACGTCTTTGATTGCCTGTGCCGCGCGCCGGCAAGCCGCGCCACCGGACGGCGCCTTGCGCTCGTACTAACCCGCACTGCCCAGGCCGTGACGCCACGCGGCCCGGATGAACGCGGCTTGCGGGCGTGCCGGCCGGCCACGCATGATGCGCCCTGCCGAGAACCTAGCGGTGGCGGCATGCGGCGATTTATTCCTCAGCCCGCGCAGCGCGGGCAGTTCTATCGATTTCGCGCGCAGGCCGTGAGCGTATCCGGGGCATCCCGGCTTGAACGGCCGCGGCCGGCCGCCAGCGCCGTTGCGGGCGGACGCGGCGGCGCCGCTTTAGTCGTCGCGGCGGCCGGAGTCCGGCCCGCTGATCAGGTCATTGGCCGCGGTGCCGCTGCGCCCGGACACCGGCACGCCCTGCGGGCGGCCGAATACGGCGACCAAAGTCGCGCCGAAACCGGGCGCCGCGTGCACGATGATGTCGCCGCCGGCCGCGCGGATTTCCTCGACCACCTTGCGCAAATTTTGCGCCACGCCGCAATCGTTGGGGTCGAAGCCGGGGCCGTCGTCGCTGATTGCCAGTCGGACTTCGAACGGCCCTTGTTCCAGTTCGACGTAAATTGGTTCGTGCGCGGCGTGCTGCATCGCATTGAACAGGGCCTCGGCGCCGAAATGCAGCAGTGCGGTTTCGACCTTTTCCGACAACTTGGGAAACCCGGCCGAAACGTCAAACACCACATGAGTACCGCGCGTCAGCGCTGCGTGTTTCACCACTTCGGCAAGCGCGGCCGGAAGACCGCGGCTGTCGGCAGGGAGAAACGATAGTGCATGGGCATGCATGGCGAGGGCTCGAATATGGGAATGCCATCGTTAGCGGCAAATTGTGCGCGGCCTTGAGCAAAACGCGGAGGCCCCGGGTGGTGCGGCTTTGCAGGCGTGCATTTGCGATTGAATAAGTACCGTATCCGGCTTCTAATCGACCGCCGCGCAAGCGCTGCGGCGGCCTATAGTAGGCTGGCGCTTACCACCGACCACTGCCGATGCCCAACGCAAGATCCCTGTTGTCGAGTGAGGTATGCAGCGGCCTCCGGGGCAATGCGAATGCGGCGTGCGCATGCGGGCGTGGGCCCGCGCCCGTCAGGCTCCGGCGCATCCTCGCCACGCTGGCTGGCGCGCTGCCATGGTCGGCCGGGTCTGCCGTGGCCGGACTGTACGCCGCGCCCGCGCCGGCTTCTGACAGCCTGAGCGCCGTGGCCGCTTTGCCCTGGATCGCCGCTGTGCTCGCTGCCGCGCTGTGCGTGGCGGTTGGTCTCGCTGTACGCGCATACAGGCGCGGGCGTGAGCAGGCCGCCGCGCTGCAAACCGCGCTGGCCGCCGCGCGTCCTTACGAACTGGCCGCCCGCAACGCCTGCGATGCGGTCTGGCAATACGAAATCGCCGCGCGCCGCTTCGTGCTGCTGCCACAGGCCGCCGGCCGCTCCCTGGCCGGCCTGCGCCCGGCCAGTCTGCGCGCGGCGCTGCGCCTGTTGCGCGGCGAACACCGGCGCAGACTGTTTGCGGCCCTCGCGGCCACCAGTCCGGCGCAAGCTGCGTTCGACGTCGACCTGGCGCTGCTATCGCCCGAGCCCGGGAACGGTCCGCTGTGGGTGCGTGTGCGCGGTTCCGTGCAGTTCCATGCGAGCGGCGGGATGGCCGTGCTGGGCGGGGCCATCAGCGACGTGAGCGCAGAGCGCCGGGCCGCCATCATGGCGACCCATTCCCAGGCCTTTCTGTCCCACCTCGTGGACGAGTTGCCGCTAGCGCTGGCCGTGCGCGACGCCAGCGGCGACCTGGTGCTGGCCAACCGCGCGCATACCGAAATGCTGGCGGCGGTGCGGCCGGATTCCGGCGCGAGCGGCCAGGCTGCGCACGAACTGGACGGCGGCGGCAGCGTCCGCACGCCCGATGCGGCGGTGCTGGCATCCGGCATGCCGGCGGAAAGCGAACTCGAATACGAGGACCTGAGCGGGCGTCGCCAAACCTTGCTGGTGCGCAAGGTGCCCGCGCGCGACGGTGCCGGGGCGCCGTCGGTGCTGGCGCTCTACGTCAATATCAGCGAACTGCGCGAACAGTCGCGCCGCGTGCAGCGCTACCAGAATTTTCTCGAACGCCTGTTCGAGGCCATGCCGCATCCGCTCTGGGTGAAGGACGCCGACAGCCGCTTCCGCATGGCGAACCGGGCGTTTTGCGCCATGTTGCGCATGCCCGCCGAAGCGGTACTAGGGCGCACCACGGCGGAACTATTCACGCCGCAGGAATCGGGCCAGTACCTGGTACAGGAAAGGCTGGCGTTCGGGCTGGGCAGCCACAGCGCCGAACACATGCTGACCGACGCGCGCGGCGGGCGCCGCCGGGTGCTTACGCACATCGTGGCCTGCGAGGACGCCGAGGGCGACACGGTGTTGCTGGGTCTGGCCACGGATCTATCGGTGCTGCGCGCCACCGAGGGCGAATTGCGCGCCTCGCTGGAAAAACTGAGCCTGTTGTTCCAGCATGCCAAACACGGGCTGTTCCTGTGCACCTTCGACGGAAGTTTCATCGATGCCAACCCGTATTGCTGTCAGTTGCTGGGCTTTACGGTGGAACAATTGCGGCGCCGGAATCTGGCCGCCATAGGCATAGACAGTTTGCCCAGTCAGATCGATACGCCACAAGGCAGTACGCTGCTTGAGACGGAATGCGACCTGACCAGCCGCAGCGCCGCAAAAATTCCCGTGGCGCTGGCGCTGCACCGGGTGTCCGGCTCGGACGGGACGCCCTATCTGTGGGGCATATTCGAAGATTTGACCGAACGCCGCCGCGCCAATGCGGCGCTCGCCGAGAGCGAGGCGCGCTATCGCGCGCTGGTGGAACAGACCAGCGTGGTGGTATGGGAAATGGATGCGGCCGGCGAACGCTACACCTACGTCAGCCCGCAAGCCGAGGCCTTGCTGGGATTTCCGCTGGCGGACTGGAGCGCGCCCGGCTTCTGGAGTGCGCGCGTATATCCGCAGGACCGCGAGGCCGCGCAGCGCAGCCGCTCCCAGGTTGGCGCCCGGCTCGATCTGCGTTCCGAATACCGCATGCTGCGCGCCGACGGCAGCGTGATATGGGTGGAAGACGTGTTGCGCGTGCATCGCAACGGCGACGAAAAGGCCTTGCGCCTGTCCGGCGTGTTCATGGATGTCAGCGAGCGCAAGCGCACGGAACAGGCGCTGGCTGCCAGCGAGCGCCAGTTGCGCCGCATGCGCGACGAAATCCTGGCCGAGCGGCAGGTATTCATGGCGGGTCCCACGGTTGCGCTGCGCTGGCGCGCCGAGCCCGGCTGGCCGGTAGACTATGTGTCCCCCAACGCGGAGTCGGTATTGGGCTATGCCGCCAGCGAGTTCGTGAGCGGTCATCTCAAATTCGGCGAACTGGTCAGTTCCAGCGCGCGCGCCGAATTCGGCGTGCTGCTGCGCCGCATGCGCAGTTCGCAACTGCCTTATTTCGAAACCGAATTCGGCTTCCGGCACGGCAACGGCCACGCTTTGTGGGTGTATCTGTATGCCATCGCGCTGCGCGAGGAAGACGGCAGCGCCAGCGCCTTTCACGGCTACGTGCTGGACATTACCGACCGCAAGCGCGCCGAGGCGGAAGTGCAGCGGCACCGCGATTCGCTGCAGGAAATCGTCGATGCGCGCACGGACGAATTGCTGCGCGCGACCAATGCCGCGGAACTGGCGCGCGCCCGGGCGGAACAAGCCAGTCAGGCCAAATCGACCTTTCTTGCCAACATGTCGCACGAACTGCGCACCCCCATGCATGCCGTGCTGAGTTACGCAAAACTTGGCGAAGCGCGCGTGGAACAATTGCCCGCCGCCAAATTGCGCGAATATTTCCAGCGCATCAATCAGTCCGGTGCGCGCCTGCTGCACCTGTTGAACGACCTGCTCGATCTGTCCAAACTGGAAGCCGGCAAAATGCAGATGCAGCGTGGGCAGTGCGACATCGTTGCGCTGGCGCGCTCGGCCCTGGGCGAATTCGAGTCGCTGGCTTCGCAGCGCCAACTGGCCCTGCGCCTCAGTTGCGACCGGCCGGCGCTGGAACTGCCCGCCGATGCGCAGCGCCTGGCCCAGGTGCTGTCGAACCTGCTGTCCAACGCGGTCAAGTTCAGTCCCAGCGGTCGTACCATCGATCTTGCCATCACCTCTACGCATGAGTTCGTCACGCTCACCGTGTCCGACGAAGGCGTGGGCATACCCGAAGCGGAACTCGATTCGGTATTCGACAAGTTCGTGCAAAGCTCCAAAACACGCACCGGCGCCGGCGGAACCGGGCTGGGCCTGGCGATTTGCCGCGAAATCGTGCAAGGCCATCATGGCCGCATACACGCGCAGAACCGGCCCGGCGGCGGCGCCCAATTTATCGTCGAACTGCCGCGCAACGGTGGAGCGGAACGGGCATGAAACTAATGTTGCTCGCGCTCGCCTACGCCCTGGCCGGCTGGGCGGCACTATTTCTCGCGGCGCCGCCCGGCTATGCCAGTCCCGTGTGGCCGTCCGCCGGCATCGCGCTGGCCCTCGTGCTGTGCTGGGGACCGCGCATGCTGCCGGGCGTCTGGCTGGGTTCGTTCGCGGTCAATCTGTGGGTGAGCTACCAGGTCGGCAGCGCCCTGAACGGCTTTGCGTTCGCGGTCGCCGCCGGTATCGCGCTGGGTGCCGCGCTGCAGGCCGCGGCGGGTGTCTGGCTGCTGCGCCGCCATGTCGGCTGGCCCACGCCGCTCGACGATATCGGGCATGTGGTGCGTTTCATCCTCCTGGCCGGTCCGGTGGCGAGCGTCTGCAACGCCACGCTGGGGAATTTGACCCTGTATTGGGCGGGACTGCTGCCCGCGCGTGAATTCCCCCTGAGTTGGGGCTTGTGGTGGGTCGGCGACATGCTGGGC
Organism: Rhodocyclaceae bacterium; assembly: GCA_016791085.1. Taxonomy (GTDB): domain Bacteria; phylum Pseudomonadota; class Gammaproteobacteria; order Burkholderiales; family Rhodocyclaceae; genus JAEUNM01. Next base: position 6,279 of record JAEUNN010001028.1, read on the forward strand.
GCCGTGGTGTTCGGCATTCTGACCCTGCTGTTCGTGGGGCAGCCGCGCACACTGTGGGCGAGCCGCCGTACCGTGGTAGGCGTGCCGCTCGCGCTGGCGTTCGCCGGCATCGTGCAATTGTTCGTGCTCGCCAACCGGACCGAACTCGATGCCCAGAAGCGCGACTTTGCCCAGCATGCCGGCATTTACGACGCCGCATTGGCGGCGCGTCTGAATTTCGTGCTCGACATGCCGCGCACATTGGCCGCTTTCCTGCGCGCCGAAGGACGCGCCGACCGCGAGCGCTTCGAACTGTTTGCAGGCGCCATCAGCGCCAGCGGCAGCGCCATACGCACGCTGGAGTGGGTGCCGCGCGTGACGGCTGCCGAACGCACGGCGTTCGAAAGCCTGGCGGCCAAAAATCTGGGGCCGGGCTTCCATATTTTCGAGCGCGATCCGGACACCGGCCAGAACCGGCCTGCCGCCAGGCGCGCCGACTATTTCCCGGTGCTTTGGGCCGTGCCGGCGGCCGGTAATGAAGCGGCCCTGGGTTTCGATCTGGCATCCGAGCCGACGCGCCGGGCGGCCATCGAAGCCGCGCTCGCGGCCGGCGAGCCGGTACTGAGCGCGCCCATACGGCTGGTACAGAAGCTCGATACCCAGCTCAGCATACTGGCCATGACGCCGGTGACCTTCGGCCATGCGCGATCGAGCGTAATGCCATCGGCGCCGGCCGGACTTGCGCTGTGTGTGATCGATATCGATCAACTGGTGGGCACGGCCTGGCAGGAACTGGATTTGGCGGGTTTCCACCTGCGCCTCGAAGACATGGATGCCACGCCCGCGCTGCGCCTGCTGTTCGAAAGCAGCAAGGCGGCTGCGCCGCAAGATTTGTCGGTGGAATTCCACCACCGTGCCGGCGGGCGCGACTGGCGCCTGACCGTGCAGCCGTCTGTCCTCAACCTGCGCCAATACCGTGCTTTGGGACCTTGGGCATTGTTTGCCAGCGCATTGAGCCTGGTGGTGCTGTTGGGAGCTTTTCTGCTGCTCACGACCGGGCGCGAGGCGCGCACCGAGCGCCTGGTCGCGCAACGCACCGGCGAATTGAGCCTCGCCAATGACGCGCTGCAACTGGAAATCGTAGAACGCCGCAACGTCGAAGCGGCGCTGGTGCAGAACCAGCGCGTGCTGGCCGAAATCCGCGCGGTGCAGGAGGCGTTCATCGCCGCCCCGCTGGATGTGCAGGCCTTCGACACACTGCTCGGCGTGGCCATGGAGGTGTCCGGCAGCCCGGCGGCGCTCATCGCCGAATGTCGCGCCGATCTGGGTGCGGGCGAACTGCACCTGCTCGCGGCGCGCGGTGCAATCGATGCCGCACAGGGCGGACCGCGCCCGGTGCGCGAATGGTGCGCAAGCTTGCGCAGCGACGAATTGCCGCCTGGCACCTGGGTGGCCACGCCGGAGCAGGCGCACGCGTTCGGACTGCGGCATCTGGCCAGTTTCAGCCTGGGCAGCCGCGGCAGCGTGCAGGGCGTGCTGTTGCTGGCCGACGCCGCGGCCGGCTATCCGGTCGGCTGCGTCACGCGCCTGGAATCGGTCGCGGCCGCCTGCGC
>JAEUNN010001052.1 GCA_016791085.1 Rhodocyclaceae bacterium
CATGTGACCGGGCGGCGTGGCGACGCTGCCGCCGCGCAATACGATCTGCCCGACCATGAATTTGCCGTTGTACTCGCCCACCGCGCCGGCCAGCGGGCGAAAGCCCGGATAGGGGTCGTAGGACGAGCGCGTCCATTCCCAAACGTCGCCGTACATTTGCTGCAAGCCGCCGCGCGACGCGGCGGCCGGATGCAGCCAGGCGGCATCGGCGTAACGGCCGGCCGGGACCACGCCGGCCGCGGCGGCTTCCCATTCGAATTCGGTCGGCAGGCGCGCGCCGGCCCATTCGGCATAGGCGGCGGCTTCGTAAAAACTCAGATGGCACACGGCGGCGGCCGGGTCCATGTCGACCTCGCCGTGCAGCGTGAATACGCGCACGGCGCCGGCCGCGTCGCGGCGCCAATAGAGGGGCGCCTGCCAGCCCTGTGCGCAGACCGCGGCCCAGCCGTCGGACAGCCAGAATTCCGGACGCCGGTAGCCGCCGGCCTCGACGAATTGCAGATATTCGCCGCAAGTTACGGGACGCGAGGCCAGCCGATATGGAGCGACCAGCACACGGTGGCGCGGCGTTTCGTTGTCGAACGCAAAGCCCGCGCCGGCATGCCCGACTTCCACGCTGCCGCCCGGGTAATCCAGCCATTCCAGCGCCGGCGCCACGCCCGCGGGCGGCGCGAGCGCGGACGCATAAGCCGGCAGCAGGGCATTGCGCGAAAACAGGTGCTTGAGGTCAGTAAGCAGCAATTCCTGGTGCTGCTGTTCGTGGTTGATGCCCAGCACCAGCAATGCCTCCAGCTGCGGCGGCAGGTCCGTACCCAGCAGTCTGGTCATGGCCGCATCGACATGCGCGCGGTAAGCCAGCACCTCGTCTAGCCCGGGCCGCGTGAGCAGGCCGCGCTCGGGCCGCGGATGGCGCGCGCCCAGGGCTTCGTAATAGGAATTGAACAGGTAGAAATAGCGTTCGTCGAAACACCGGTAATCCGGCACATGGGGCCGCAGCACCAATGCTTCGAAAAACCAGGTGGTGTGGGCCAGATGCCATTTCGCCGGGCTGGCATCCGGCATAGATTGCACGCACAGGTCTTCCGCGCTCAATCCGGCCACCAGACGCACGCTGGCCACCCGCAGCGCGGAATAGTCGCCGGCGAGCGGTGCTGCAGAAGCTTGCTGATTCATGGGATCGCGCTGCACCTTGCCCCCTGTTTGACAGTTCGCGAACATGCGCCGGGCGGCGCAAACATTTGGTTTTGGTAACGCCCGCGGCCCCCGGCCAAGCCGGAATCGCCCTTGCAGTCGATGGTATGGAGTTTCTTTTTACTGCGGCCGGCGGCTTGGCAGTGTCTGTTGTTCTGTCCGCGCGGCCGCTTGCACGGCGGCGGCGACGGCGGCCACCGAGTATAAGTCAGGCCGCCGCGCCAGGGGACGAAATACTGCATCCCGCGCGTGCGCCCGGTGCCGCATCGAAGCTGTACCGGACCGCCGCGCGCCGCACGTTTGTAGTAAAGACCACGATCGCGCGCGGCACAATGTGCGCCGGCCCTGCGCGGCCATCCCGCGCGCGCACCGGCGGATTTTGCGGCAGGCGCAAATTGCAGGCGGTTGCAGGGCGCGCCGACCTGCAACAAACGCTTGCAATTGGCGGCTTGATGCCAGGCCACGGCACCCATAATTGGCAGCGCAAGTGCGCGCGCGTCCCGGTCGCGCAGGATGTTCTGTCCTTATGAGGATGCAAGCATGAAAAAAACTTTGGTTGTCCTGGTATTCGCCTGCGCGTCGGCGCTGGCATTTGCCCTGCCGTCACCCAAGGACATACAAACCGCCGTGGAATCCGGCAACTACGTACAGGCGGAATCGCAACTGCGCGAAGTGCTGCGCGAAAAACCCGCCAGTGCGCGCGCGCACTACGAACTGGGCCAAGTGCTGGCGCGCGTGGGCCGTAAGATAGAAGCGCGCGCGGAATTGCTGGAAGCGCAGCGCCTCGATCCGTCGCTCAAATTCGCGGCCAATCCGCAGCACTTCCGCGACACGCTGGCCAAACTGTCCGGCGACGCGGCGCCGGCTGCACGCACGGGCAGCGTCGCGCAAACTTCGGAACTGCCATCCGGCCCGGTCGTGGCGCCGCGCGCGGCCGCACAGCAAGAATCCGGCTTCCCCTGGGGCATGGTGGCGGCTGGCGGCGGCGTGCTGCTGGTAGTGTGGTTCATCATGCGCGCCATGGCTCGGCGCCGGACGGCTGCACCCATGTCCGGCCAGAATTTTGGGGGCGGCAATTTCGGCGCCACGGGCTACGGCAATGCGGCGGGCCCGGCGCCCGCGGCCGGCTCCGGCATGGGTGGCGCGGTATTGGGCGGTCTGGCCGGTCTGGCGGCCGGTTATGGCCTGGCCAAGGTGCTCGAGCACGGCAGCGATGCCCATGCGGCCGGCACCAATTCCAGCGGCAGCGCGTCGCCGCTGGATGCGCCGGCCACGGATGATTACGGCGCTTTCGACGCGGGTAGTGGAGATTCCTGGGATGCCGGCGGCGGCGACGCCGGTGGCGGCGACGACAACTGGTAAGCCCCAAGCCAACCCGGCCGGTGACGCGGCCGGGTAATCGGCGTCCCGCCAGGGCACAGCGGCCGGCACTTGCCGGCCGATATGTTTTTTGGCGCCTGACGCGGCCAGGGCGATGCGCTGCCGAAATCGTCGCGCCACGGGTGGCGGTGCGGCGCGAGCCGCGAGCGCGCTGCGATGACACAGGCCGCGGATCAGGCGCGCGACCGTCTCAAGTCCTGATGGCACGACGGCCGTGCAGCGCGACAAGCGCGAGTGCGTGCCGCCCGCCAAGGGTCGAATTTCCAGGGCCGGCAAAGTGGCTGGAAATGTTGCGGACGGGGCAGCATGTCCCGTCACGTACACAAATCGCGCGCGGCCGTTCACAGGTCCGGCTAACGCATCGGCCGTCCGGCGCGGCGAGCACGGCGGCCGGCCGGCTCGGCCAGGTGTATCCACGGGCGTTTCACCCCGCCCGTGCGGGCGGCGCGTTAACATGCTCCCCGACCTGCCCGCCGGAGCCTGCGCATGAACTTTCCGAAATTTTTTGCTGCGCTGGTTTGCGCCTGCCTGGCCGGCAGCGCGGCGGCCGGACC
>JAEUNN010001073.1 GCA_016791085.1 Rhodocyclaceae bacterium
CTTTCTGGACCAGGGGCCGAGCAGGTCGTCGGATATGAGCGGTATGCGTTCGCGCTCCAGCCAGGCGCGCGTGAATTCGGCGTTGCGCTGGCCGATATTGCTGCGCACGTTCGCCAGCTTGAGAATGCTGCCGCCGCCAAATGCCTTGGCCTGCATGCGCGCCTTGCGGGCGCCACGTTCCAGCAGTCCGTTCAACAGCGCTTCCATGCAATAGTCGCCGGCCAAAAGCGCATCGGTTTCGCTGAATGCGGAACGCGTCATGGCCGGCAGCATGAAGTGGTTGATGCCGCCCAGGCGCAGTTGCGGGTCGAACATGCAGACCGATACGCAGGACCCCAACAAGGTCGCGATGGGCCGCGCATGCTCGACCGCCCAGTCGCCGGGCGCCACGTTGCGGGCGTGGCGCTCCATTTCTTTGGGCGTGAGGCTGTTCAGAACTGCGAGCGGAGGAACCGCCATGGTTACGCGGCAGCCAGCGCCGCCTCCGCGCCTTGTCCGCCCATGCCGGCCAGCACGGCGATTTCGTCGGCCGCCAGCACTTTGCCCACGTTCAGCAAAATCACGAAGCGGCCGTTCACCTTGCCCATGCCGAGGATGAAATCGGCGCGTATGCGGGCGCCGAAACTGGGCGGAGGTTCAATGTCGGCGGGCGGGATTTCCAGCACTTCCGACACCGCATCGACCACCACGCCCATGACCGGCTGGTCCTCGTTTTCGGGCAATTCGACGATCACGATACAACTGCGACGACCGATTTTGGTCAGTTCGTTGCCGAAGCGGCAGGACAAATCCACCACCGGCACCACGCTGCCGCGCAGGTTGATCACCCCGCGTATGAAGCGCGGCATCATGGGGATTTCGGTCACCGTGCCGTACTCGATGATTTCTTTGACATTGAGTATGCCCACCCCGAACATTTCGCCGCCCAGCGAAAACGTCAGGTACTGCTGGGGCGCGTCGGCCGGCGCGCCGCCGGTTTGCAGTGCCGGCGCCTTGGCCGGCCGCGTGCTGAGTTCGCTCATGGCGCGCTCCTCAGAACTTTTCGAACTCGTGGTCGTTATAGACCGGCGCCGCAATGCGCCCGCGCGAGCGCGGCGCGCCGCGTCCGGCCGCCGGCTGGAGCGCGCCGCCGCGCTGTTCGGCGAGCGTGAAAAATTGCATCATTTCCTGCAACTGCTGGGCCTGGCCGCCCAGTTCTTCGGCGGTGGCCGCCAGTTGTTCCGACGCCGAGGCGTTCTGCTGCGTGGCCTGGTTGAGCTGGCTCATGGCCTGGTTGATCTGCACCACGCCGGATGATTGTTCCTGCGAAGCGGAGGCGATTTCCTGCACCAGATCGGACGTTTTGTGTATGGACGGCACGATTTCGCTCAACAGGTTGCCGGCTTTTTCGGCCAGGTTTACGCTGCTGCCGGCCAGTTCGCCAATTTCCTGCGCCGCGACCTGGCTGCGTTCGGCCAGTTTGCGCACTTCCGCGGCCACCACCGCAAAGCCCTTGCCGTGGTCGCCGGCGCGCGCGGCTTCGATGGCGGCGTTCAGCGCGAGCAGATTGGTCTGGTAGGCGATGTCGTCGATGATGCCTATCTTGTTGGCGATCTGTTTCATGGCCTCCACGGTTTCTTTCACGGCGCCGCCGCCTTCGTTGGCTTCTTTGGCGGCTTTGGAGGCCATGCCGTCGGTCACGCGCGCGTTCTCGGCGTTCTGATTGATGGAGGCGGTCATCTGTTCTATGGACGCGGAAGATTCTTCCACGCTGGCCGCCTGTTCGGACGAAGCCTGGGACAAGGACTGCGCGGTCGCCGACACCTGGGCCGACGAATTGCCCAGCGCTTCGGCCGACAAACGCACCTGGGTAATCGTGTCGGCGAGGCGCCCCACGGTGTTATTGACGGCGTCCTTGAGCAACTGGAAGTCGCCCTGATAGTTCCCGCTTATGGTGCGCGTTAGATCGCCCTTTTCGAGCGCGCTCATTAGTTCGCGCACTTCCTTGATGGGTACCACGATGGCATCGAGCGTGGCGTTCACGCCCTCCACGATCTTGCGGAAGTCGCCCTGGTGCCTGCCGGTATCGCCGCGCGTATCCAGCTTGCCCGCCACGGCGGCGGCGCACAGCAGGTTGGCGTCGGCCACCAGGGCCTGGATGTTGGCGCGCACCTGATCGACGGCATCGTTGATGAAGCGCTTCTTGCCGGGCAGCTTTTCCAGGTCGGCGGCCATGTTGCCGCGGCCGAATTCCTGGAAGCAGGCCATGGCCTTTTTCTTGACCGCGATGTGGCCGAACACCATGTCATTGACGCCCTTGGCCATGAGCTGGAAGTCGTTCCTGAATTTCCCTTCGTCTATTTTCACGTCTATGTCGCCGGCGTCATGTTCTTT
>JAEUNN010001145.1 GCA_016791085.1 Rhodocyclaceae bacterium
TGTTGCGCACTTCGTGGCAGCGCGCCACGACGCGTACTTGCGGGTTCAACTGTTTGGCCGTGATCACGATCATCAGATTGCGCGAATCGTCCCCGGTCACCGCGAACAGGCCGCGCGCATCCTCGATGTCGGCCGCCAGCAAGCAGTCGTCGTCCGACGCGTCGCCGTGCAGATACAACAGCCCGGGGTTTTTCTCCTTGAGCGCCTCGAGCAGTTCGAGATTTTCGTCTATGGCCACGAAATGCCGCCCGGTCGATTCGAGTTCCACCGCGATATTGCGTCCGACCCGGCCGTAGCCGCACAGGATGTAGTGCTTGTGCAGTTTCTTGATGGCTTTTTCCATGCGGCGGCGTCCTATGGCCTTGTTGAGATCGGTTTCCAGAAAAAACACGGTCAGACTGGAAAACATGAAGGTGACCGTTCCGAAACCCGCGAACCCGATAAAGAACGCAAAAATGCGCGCGCCCCAGGTGTGCTGCAGCGGCACGTGCTCGCCGTAGCCGACCGTGGTGACGGTAATGGCGGTCATGAAAAAACCGTCCATATAGGTGCTGCCTTCGGTCGAGAACAGAGGAAATCCGAATGTTCCTATCACCATGATGATGGCCAGCACGACCACCGACCACCAGATGCGCATCAGTACCGGCGGCCGCGCGTGGCGCAAGGCGCGCAATTCGTTCAGATAGCGGTCGGGCATGGCGGCGCGGACGCACTGGCCGGCGTGGGCGCCGGCGGCGCGGCGGACAGTGGCGTTCTGGTTTGTGGCACGATGGAGTTTGATCGGCGCCTGCCATGGCGGCGCGATAGTCGGTGGGGGCGGAAAAAATGTATCTGTGTTCGGCGGCCGGGTTCGGCGCGCGCCCGTGGCGGGAACTTAGGGCGCGGACGCGCGCGATTTTAGCGAACGCCCATGCAAATGGTTTGACGCCGCGCAAACCTCGAACGCCGGACTGACATGCGGTTCGCCGTCGTTCTGGGGGCGTTGGGCGTATGGGGCGCGCAGTGGCAGGCCGAGTTGTCCGCTGCGCGCTGGCTGGCCGCCGCCCTGCTGGCTGCCACGGCCTGGACGGTGGCGGCGCTGGCCTGCCGGCACGGCGGCGCCTGGCGGCGCCTGCTGGTCCTTGCCGGGGCGCTGTGCGCCGGCTATGCCTGGGCCAGCGTTCATGCCGCCTGGCGCCTTGCCGACGCGCTGCAGGCCGAACTGGAAGGCCGCGACGTCGTCGTGAGCGGGGTGGTGGCGAGTTTGCCGCAGCATTTCGAGCGTGGGTCGCGCTTCGATTTCGACGTCGAAGCGGCGCCGGCCGGCGTACCGCGCCACCTGGCACTGGCCTGGTACCGCAGCCCGCAACACGAAGACGCCGAGGAAGCGCCGGCCTGGCGCCCCGTGCGTGCGGGCGAGCGCTGGCGCTTCAGCGTGCGCCTCAAACAGCCGCACGGCAATCTTAACCCGCATGGCTTCGACTATGAAGGCTGGCTGTTCGCGCGTGGTGTGCGCGCCACCGGCTATGTGCGTGCCATGGCCGGCGCCGAACGGCTGGACGCATTGGTCGGGCGTCCGGCCTATCTGGTGGACCGGCTGCGCGAATCCTTGCGCAGCCGCTACCAGGCGGCGCTGCCCGATGCGCCTTACGCGGGCATACTGGTGGCCCTGGCGCTGGGCGACCAGCGCTCGATTCCGCCTGCTCAATGGCAGGTGTTCGCGCGCACCGGGCTTACCCACCTGATGTCCATTTCCGGCCTGCACATCACCATGGTGGCCGGGCTCGCCTATCTGCTCGTGTGGGCCGCCTGGGTGCGGCTGCCGCGTCTGGTTTGCCGCCATCCGGCGCGACTGGCCGCCACAGTGGGCGGCTGGTGCGCGGCCGGCGCCTATTGTCTGATCGCCGGTTTCGAGGTGCCGGCCCAGCGCACTTTCTTCATGCTGAGCGTGGTCGCGCTGGCGCTGCTGGCGCGTCGCAGCCATGCGCCCGGCCGGGTGCTGGCGCTGGCCCTGGCGGTGGTATTGCTGATCGATCCGGGTGCCGTGCTGGCGGCCGGAACCTGGCTCAGTTTCGGCGCCGTGGCCATCCTGATGTATGCCGCGGCGGGCCGCACGGCGCGGCCGCACTGGCTGGCCGAATGGCTGCGCGCGCAGTGGGCGGTAAGTCTGGGCTGTTTGCCGCTGGTGCTGCTGCTGTTCCAGCAGTTTTCGCTGGTGTCGCCGCTCGCCAATGCGCTGGCGATTCCGGTCATCAGCCTGGCTGTCACGCCGCTGGTGCTGGCGGCCGCAGTGCTGCCTGCCGATCCTCTGCTGCAACTGGCGCATTTTCTGACCGCACTTACCATGCAGGCCGTGGAAGCGCTGGCCGCCTTGCCGTCGGCCGTGTGGCAGCAACACGCACCGCCCGCCTGGGCCACGCTGTGCGGCATGGCCGGCTGCCTGGTGCTGCTCATGCCGCGCGGCGTGCCGGGCCGGGCGGCCGGACTGGTGCTGCTCGCTCCCATGATGCTGGTGCTGCCGGCGCGCCCGGCGCCGGGTGAATTGCGCGTGACCGTGCTGGACGTGGGCCAGGGCCTGGCCGTGCATGTGGCCACGGCGCGCCATGACCTGCTGTTCGATACCGGCCCGCGCTACAGCCTGGACGCCGATGCCGGCAATCGCGCCATCCTGCCGTATTTGCGCGCGGCCGGGGTGAGCCGGCTGGATCTGTTGGTGGTCAGTCACCGCGACCGCGACCATTCCGGCGGCATGGAGTCGGTGCTGGCCGGGCTGCCGGTCGCGCAACTTGCCAGTTCCCTGCCGGCGCAGGATTTGCCGCCGCCCGGCGCGCTGCCGCAATCGGCCTGCAGCGACGGCCAGCACTGGGCATGGGACGGCGTGCGCTTCGCATTCCTGCACCCGCCGCCGGGCGCCCCTGCGCAATCCGGAATCAAAACCAACGACCTGGGCTGCGTGCTGCGCATCGAGGCGGCGCATGGCCGCGCGCTCATCGCTGCGGACATCGAAGCGGTATCCGAAGCGCGCCTGCTTGCGCAGCACGGCGGCGAACTGGCGGCGGATTTGCTGGTGGCGCCGCACCACGGCAGCCGCAGTTCGTCGACGCCGGAATTCATCGCCGCCGTGAGTCCGCGCGCGGTGGTGTTTGCGTCGGGCTATCGCAACCGCTACAAACATCCGGCCGCCGAGGTCGTGCAGCGCTACCGCGCGCACCGCGCCCTGCTTGCCCGCAGCGATTTCGACGGTGCCGTCACGACAGAATTTACGGCGCAGGGCATGCACCTTGCGCGCGAACGCAGCGAGCGCCGCCGCTATTGGCAGGCGCGGCCCCCGGCCGGCTGGCCGGAGGCGCCGGGTGCGCCGGGCGCGGTGCTAGAGTAGACGCCTCCGAGCATACGGATCGCACCATGGAAAATTCCGCCGCCGTCTCGCCGCGCCAGAAGTTCGTGCAGTGCCTGCGCGGCCCGCGCCTGTACAAAATGGCTTATACGGAATGGGGCGATCCGCATAACGGCAAGGTGCTGGTGTGCGCGCACGGGCTGACGCGCGTCGGGCGGGATTTCGACTTCCTTGCCGCACGCATGGCCGGCGAATACCGCGTGGTGTGCCCGGACGTGCTCGGGCGCGGCCACAGCGACTGGCTGCAGGACCCGAGCGGCTACCAGATTCCCGCCTACGCGGCCGACATGGTCACGCTCATCGCCCGCCTGGATGCGCAGGAACTGCACTGGCTGGGCACCTCCATGGGCGGACTGATAGGCATGGCGATCGCCAGCCTGCCGGATACGCCGATACGGCGTCTGGTGCTCAATGACGTCGGCCCGGTCATTACCGTGCAGTCCCTGGAACGTATCGCGCAATACGTGGGTGCCGCGCCGGCTTTTCCCAGCCTGGAGGTGGCGGAACAGTACATACGCCTGGTCAGTGCGCCATTCGGCGATCTGACCGACGACCAATGGCGCCACCTGACCGTGCATTCCGTGCGCACGCTGCCCGAGGGCGGTTATCGCATGCATTACGATCCGGCCCTGGCCGAACCTTTCCGCGCCGCTTACGGCGGCGGCCAGGACATCACCTTGTGGCCCATCTATGAGGCCATCGCCTGCCCCACGCTGGTGGTGCGCGGCGCCCTGTCGGATTTGCTCACGCCCGCCACGCACGCCGAAATGGGCGCGCGCGGACCGCGCGCCACAACCGTCGAAATTCCGCGCGTGGGGCATGCGCCCATGTTCATGATCGATGAACAGGTGCGCCCCGTGCATGATTTCCTGCTTGGCGCCTGAATGCTGCAGAAATTTCTCGAAGTCCTGGCCTGGACCGACTGGCTGGCGCTGGTCTGGTTTGCGGGCTGCTGGGCGGGCTACAGCGTGATCGCCGACCGCGGCATCATCGCCGCGCGCGGCCTGGTCGGGGTGGGGCACAACTACCGGGTGCTGTGGGCGCAGCGCCTGATCGAACGCGATAACCGCGTGGCCGACTCGGCGCTTACGGGCAATCTGCAAAGTTCGGTCAGTTTTTTTGCCAATGCGACGGTATTCGTGATCGGCGGCCTGATGGCCGTGCTGGGCGGGCTGGATCAGCTCATGAACGCCACGCGCGACCTGCCGTTCGCGCGCCAGGTGCCGCGCGAAGTCTGGGAAATCAAGCTGTTGTTGCTGCTCTGGGTGTTCGTGACGGCATATTTCAAATTTACCTGGTCGATGCGCCAGTTCAATCTGTACTGCATCCTGATCGGCGCCGCGCCGGCGCCCGGTTCGCCGCCCGAACAGGCCGAACCCTATGCGCGCAAGCTGGCCGCGGTATCCAGCCTGGCCGGCGAAGAATTCAATCTGGGCATACGCGCCTATTATTTCGGACTGGCCGCGCTGGCCTGGTTCATCAATCCGTGGTTATTCATCGCCGCCAATACGGCCGTGGTGGTGGTGCTGTATCTGCGCGATTTTCGTTCGCGCCTGGTGCGCGTGCTGTCGGAACCCTGAGCGTCCGGCGCCGTTCCAATTTAATTGGGCGATTGCGCGGCGGCCAGTTCGTCCATGTAGGCCTGTACGTTGGCTGCCGTGTCGAGCCGGTAAAAACGCGCCAGCTGGGCATAGACCTGCGGGTAGCGTTCGCGCAGCAGGAGCGGGTCCTCATAGAACAGTTCGCTCATCACGGCGAAAAATTCACCGGGATTTTCGGCCGCATAGGGGTCTATGCCCACATCGCGCCCGGCGCGCACCAGGCCGCGGAAATTGCGGTATGCCTTGCGGAAAGCGTCGGTCCATTCGGCGCGCGGCATGTCG
>JAEUNN010001160.1 GCA_016791085.1 Rhodocyclaceae bacterium
GACGTGACGGGCCTGACCACCCTGGTGGTTATCGACCCCAAACGGCGCGGCAGCCAGGCCGGCACCAAGGGCCTGCGCCCGCAGGTGAAGCTATTCACCGAAACCGGCGAGGAAGTCAAAATCCACGGCACCGATCACGCCGTGAGCATCACCTTCCAGGTCGGCTCCATCATTACCGTGCGCGACGGCCAGACCGTATCGGTGGGCGACGTGCTGGCGCGCATCCCGCAGGAATCGGCCAAGACGCGCGACATTACCGGCGGTTTGCCGCGCGTGGCGGAACTGTTCGAAGCGCGCTCGCCCAAAGATGCCGGCATGCTGGCGGAGGTGACCGGCACCTGTTCGTTCGGCAAGGACACCAAGGGCAAACAGCGCCTCATCATTACCGAGCCGGACGGCACCGCGCACGAGTTCCTGATACCCAAGGACAAGCACGTGACGGTGCACGACGGCCAGGTCGTGAACAAGGGCGAAATGATCGTGGACGGTCCGGTGGACCCGCACGACATCCTGCGCCTGAAAGGTGTGGAAGAACTGGCGCGCTACGTGATCGACGAAGTGCAGGACGTGTATCGACTGCAGGGCGTGAAAATCAACGACAAGCACATCGAAGTGATCGTGCGGCAAATGTTGCGCCGCGTGGTGATTACCGAACCGCACGACGCCGCATTCATCCGCGAAGAGCAGGTCGAACGCTCCGAAGTGCTGGACGCCAACGACGCGCTCATCAACGACGGCAAGCGCGCGGCCGAGTACGAGCACCTGCTGCTGGGTATCACCAAAGCCAGCTTGTCGACGGATTCGTTCATCTCGGCGGCGTCGTTCCAGGAAACCACGCGCGTACTGACCGAAGCCGCCATCCTGGGCAAGCGCGACGATTTGCGCGGCCTGAAAGAAAACGTGATCGTCGGCCGCCTGATCCCGGCCGGCACGGGTTTGGCTTACCACCGCACACGCCGCGCGCAAAAACGCGGCGTCGATCTGGCGCCGGACCGCGTGCTGTTCGAAACGGATCTGGAAGCACCGTCTTCGACC
>JAEUNN010001210.1 GCA_016791085.1 Rhodocyclaceae bacterium
CGCCCCGCCCGGCATGGAATTCCACAATATGGACACCTTGTTCGGGGAAGTCGTGAAAACCGGCGAACTGGTGATTGCCAATGACGTCACGCACGATGCGCGTGCCGGCGGGGTTCCGCCCGGGCATCCGCCGCTGGTGACGTTCATGGGCGTGCCGATCAAGCTGGGCGGGGTGCTGATAGGCGTGGTCGGACTGGCCAATCGTGCCGGCGGCTACGCGGCCGATCAGGCCTACGAACTGGAGCCGCTGTCCTATACCTTCAGCCAGCTCGTGATCGCACGCCGCAACGAACAGGCGCGCCGCGACGCCGATTTGCGGCGGCTCGACGCCGAGGCGGAATTGCGCCGCCACCGTGACCGCCTGGCCGATATGGTCGAAGAGCAGACCGCCCACCTGCGCCATGCCAAGGACGAGGCGGAAGCCGCCAACAAGTCCAAATCGGCATTTCTGGCCAATATGAGCCACGAACTGCGCACCCCCATGCACGCCATCCTGAGTTTCGCCAAGTTCGGCGAAAACGGTACCGAACGCCTGCCGTCGGCCAAGCTCAAGGAATATTTCCTGCGCGTGCGGCAGAGCGGGGAGCGGCTGCTCACGCTGCTGAATGACCTGCTCGACCTGTCGCGCATGGAAGCCGGCGCCATGCCCATGCAATTTTCGCCGCATGCCCTGGAAGAAGTGGCGCGCGAGGTGGCTTCCGAACTATCGGCGATTTTTGCGGTGCGCCGGCTGCGCCTGGTCATGGAGTGCGAGCCCGGCCTGCCGCGCCTCAACATGGATGCTTATCGCATGGCGCAGGTGGTGCGCAACCTGCTCTCCAATGCCGTTAAATTTTCGCCCGAGGGCGGCACCGTGAGCGTGCTGATCGGCTCCGACGCAGGCGACAAAGGACTGGTCATGCGCGTGCTCGATGAAGGCGTGGGCATACCGGAAAACGAGCTCGAAGCCATCTTCGACAAATTCGTGCAAAGCTCGAAAACCCATTCGGGCGCCGGCGGCACCGGCCTGGGCCTGGCCATTTGCCGCGAAATTCTGAGTGCGCACGGCGCAACCGTCATGGCATCAAACCGTGCCGGCGGCGGCGCGCAATTTACCGTGCACATTCCCTACGACCGTGTCGCCGCGCTCGAATCCGGCGCGCTCGAGCCGGCCGTCGTGCGCCCCATGCGGCGCAATTGAAGCGGAGCCGAAAAAACCTTGCGAGGCGATCAGAGGGTGCGCCGCAGTTCGACCACGAACCATGACATTTTAATAGGCGAAGCATGATCCACGGACTTGTGCCGTTAATTTCCCGCAAGGCGGATTTTGCCTCCGGCGTGTGCCGGCCGCGGGGAGCATGATGCGCATCGCAAGATTCGAATTGCGGCGCGCGCTCGGGCGAGGCGCTCAAAGCCAGGTCCACCTGGCCTGGGATCCGCAGCTGGCGCGCGAAGTCGCGATCAAAACCTTGCGCCTGACGGGGCAGGGCGAGGGCG
>JAEUNN010001218.1 GCA_016791085.1 Rhodocyclaceae bacterium
CGGTCCGCGGTTCCCTCCCCCAAGCGCAACGGAACCAGCGCGGCACGCGTCTTCCGAGGCGCCTGCGCGGCCGCGCTTTTCGCTCCGCCGCATCCCTTAAATAAGCTCCCGTTTCTGCCGTTAACCCGGAATTCGCAGCGAAGGCGGACAGGCACACTCGATACGACGCGCATGCGCGCGCGGGTCCGGCGCCGGGCCGCGCCGCCAGCCGGGAACGCCGCGCCGCAGGCGCGCGCAGCCGGCCGGGACCTTCGATTGCATACGACGAGGATACCTTTACGTGACGAACATTGCCGCCTGCCGCAAGCGGCCCCTGCACGGCTGAGGACCAGGCCGTGACCTTCTACTCCCGCTACCGGATGCACCTGATCGTTGCGGCCCTGGCCGCGCTGGTGATCGCCGTGACCGGCTATTTCCAGTGGCAGTCCTACCGCGCGGTGCGCGATAACGCGGCCGGAGACAGCCAGAACCTGGTCATGCTGGTCGCGTCACGCTTTCACCAGACCTTGGACCGCATGGACATGGTGCTGGACGTGCTGGCGCACGAATTTCCGCACGACATTCTGAATCAGGCGGCCGTGCCGGCAAATCGCGAGCGCGTCAGAGAGCGCCTGCAGCGCCTGATAGCGAACGCCGAAGAACTGTCGAAAGCGTCGATTTTCGACGCCGCCGGCGACCTGCTGTATTCGTCCGAGCCCACTGACCAGCGCGTGAATGTGGCCGACCGTGCACATTTCGTCGAAGTGCGCGACCACCCCGGCCAGCGCCTGGCGTTTTCGGACGCTCTGCTGGCCCGCACGAATGGCCGCTGGTCGTTTGCGGTCACGCGCGCCCTGCGCAATGAACGCGGTGAATTTGTCGGTGCGGCGACCGTGTTGCTGGATCTGGACCGCGAAGAAAAAATACTGTCCAGACTTAAATTGCCGGCTGGCGGCGCACTGGTCATACGCCATGCCGGCAGCACCAACATGCTGTTCCGCCTGCCCATGGATCCGGCGCTCATGAACCAGCCGCTGGCGCCGGACAACGCCCTGCGCGAGCTGATCGCGCGCGACGTTCGCGCCGGTTCGCTGGACAATTTCCTCTCGGCCGACGGTATTGTGCGCATCCTGAGTTTCCGGCGCCTCGACACCTACCCCTTCATCATACTGGGCGGATTTGCCGTAAGCGAGGTGCTGGCCGCTTGGTGGCGCGAAGCCCTGGGCGCGCTGGCGCTGATCGGGGTATTTCTTGCGCTGGTCGGGGTCACCCTGGCACGGCTGTCGCGCAGCGAGGCGGCACACAAAATCGCGCTGGACGCAATCGAAGGCTTGAACCAGCGCTATTTCAGGCTGTTCGAAGAATCGCCCGACGCGTATTTCCTGGTCGACCCGGCCAGCAAGACCGTCATCGATTGCAATTCCGCTGCGGCCAGCGTATTGCGGGCCGAGCGCAAGCACATAGTCGGCGCCGCGCTGCACGCATTCTGGCCGCCATGCCAGCCTGACGGCCGCGCCTCCGAGGCCGTGGTGCTGCCCCTCATGGAGCAGGCGCAGCAAACCGGCCACTGCCGCTCGGAGTGGGTACATCGGCGCTGCGACGGACAGCATTTCTGGGCCGAAGTGTCGCTGTCGCGCCTGCAACTGGACCAGCAAACCGTACTGTTCGTGGCCGCGCGCGACGTAAGCGAGCGCAA
>JAEUNN010000055.1 GCA_016791085.1 Rhodocyclaceae bacterium
AACAGGAACTTAACACAAATTTTTACAAAGCCGCATGAAGATAAGCGTTTTGCGCACATTCTTGCGCCCGGCCGCGAACATACGCCGTTTCGCACTTTTTCGCTGGCCTGCCGCAGCACTTTTCGTGACTTCCTTGGCGCCTTGTCGAGCCCGTCAGGACGCGCCGCAAACCTGCATCGCCCGCATATCACGCCATTGCCACGCCACGCAGCGCAGGCAACAACAGGTCGATTTCAGCGATTTCGCGCCGCCGCCCGGCCGGTGCCAGCGGCGCATAGGCGGCAAGCAATTCCGGCGCCAGGCGCCCGACGATCTGATCGAGGTCGGAAAAGCGCACGCCCTGCCCCACCAGATGACATACGGCGGCATGCCGCAAAACCTGAGGGCTTATTTCGCCCGCCTGGGCGATCCCCGCGTCATGGGCGGCGCAGATCAGCGCGGCGCACAAATCCGCCTCGCTGAGGGTGCCGCCGCCGGCACGGCCGCACAGCTGACCGCTGCGCGATCCGGCCTGCACCAGCACGGCGCAGGCTGCCGGTGCGGGCACGATGCGCCGGCCCGGCTCGCCGCGCACGGCGAGCGACGGGGCCGCGACATCCACATCCGACCAGTCGAGCGCCAGCACTTCGCCGACGCTCAGACCCTGCAACATAAGTACGATGGCAAGCCGTGTCTGACTGCGGGCCGCTGCCAGCAGGGCGACGATTTCGGTGTGTTCGAGCAGACGCGGCAATGCTGCCGGCGGCGTGCCAAGCAGCGCAGTGTTCTGCGGCGGCCGCGCCGCATCCAGTGCCGGCACCACGGCTGCGGCCGGAAGCCGGGCGTCCAGGCCGGCCGGTACGGCAACCGGCACCCAGGATTGCGGCACGATGACCGGCGCGGCACTGGCGCGCGGGGGGCGATTGAACAATTCCACGAACCCCATCGCCAACAGTCCGAGCACAAATGCTGCCGCGCCGCCCAGGGCCGCATCGCGCCAGTACTGCGGCTGCCAGACCTCTTTCGGCGTGACGGCGGCTTCCACGACCTGTATGACCGGCTGGCGCGACCTGGCGCTGGCCTCCGACCGCACCAGCCGGTCGGAACTTGCGCGCAACGCGCCTTCCAGTTGCGCCAGATCGTCCTGCATGGCCTTGTAGGTGTTGTAGCGCGAACTGAAATTCTGCAGGCCCTGGCGCTCATCGGCAATTTGACGCTGCAGGCGTTGCTGCGCTTCGCGCGCCGCCGACAAAGCCTCTTCGGCTTCGCTGATGGCCGCTTGCGCGCTCGATGCGCGCACCTCGTTGATCTGCCGTTCGAGATCGGCGAGGCGCGAACGCTGGCCGCGCACGTTGGGATCCATGGCCAGGTATTCGGGCGTGTAGGTGCGCTCCAGTTCGCGCAGATTTTCACGGATTTGCGAAGCCCGCGTTTCCAGCGCCGCGAGTGTCGGGTTGTCGCGCGAGCGCACCACCGCCCGGCCGGCCGCCAGCGACTCGCGCAGCGAACGCAACTTGCCTTCGGCCGTGGCGACATTTTCGCTGGCGGTGTTGAGCGAGGCGGACAGCCCCTTCACGCGCGCGATCACCTGGTTTTCCTCGCGCTCCAGCGACACGATGTCATTGGCGAGGCGGTACTGGTCGGCCGCGCGCCGCCGCTCTTCGACCCGTGATTTGAGCGCCGCAACCTCGTCGCGCATGTTGTCGAGGTCGTCGGAGGCGGAATTCGCGTAGGTTTCCAGCACCTGCTTGCGGTACACGTCCAGCAAGGCATTCAAAAGTGCCGACAAGCGGGCGGGCTGCGGCCCGACCGCGTAGAGCTGCACGAAACTGGTGCCCGGCACGGCCTCGATGCTGACCATGCCCTGGGCGTCCGCGACCGGGTCGGCGCCCGGGCCGGGGCTTGCACCATCGCCCAGCAGTGCCAGCGCTTTTTCCATGAGCGGCCGGCTGCCCAGCACCTGTACCTCGTTGAGCACGCTGCCGGCTTCGCTGAAGGCGGCCGTACCGTCCGCACCGGCCGGGGCCTTGACCGAGCCGGCCACCACGCTGGCCGGCTTGATGGACAGGCGCGCGCCGGCCCGGTATTGCGGCGGCCGCGAAAAATCCCAGATCAGCGCGGCAATCAGCACGGCGGCGAACACCAGCCCGAAACTCAGGAGCCGGCGCCGGTTGCCGCGCGCAGCAAGTTCCGCGGCCTGCGGGTCGGCATCCCCGGCGGGGTGCACGAGGCGTTCCAGCCGCATCATGAATAGCACCTCGCACCATGGCAAGACGGCAAATCAGCGCGGGAACCCGCGCGCGGCGGGCAAGGCAACGATACTTTAAAGGCAGACATGGCTGGACGGGTGCGCCGCGCGCGGCGCGCTGGCGGCAAAATCGGCATTTTTCAAAACGGGCGCGCGGCAGGGTGCCCGGCAACTACAGCCGGCGTTCTGCCGCAACAGCCCGGAACGCGCGGGACTGCATATGCTAATACATGCGTCCGCCGCCCCCGCGCGCATTATTGCCCCATTGCGGCGCCATGTCGCCCAGGCTGCGGCATATGCAAGCGTGCCGCAAGAAACACGCTGCGTACGCGTTGCACAGGCGCGGCGGGCGGGCTTTGCGCATATACTTGCGCCCGGCTGCAACCCCCCGTTTTCGATCCGGAAAGTAGACACGACATGAGTGCTTCTGCACTGCAACGCCTGCAAGACTGGTATGCCTCAAACTGCGATGGGGACTGGGAACTGACCTATGGCATCAGCATCGAAACCACCGATGCCCCGGGTTGGTGTGTGAGCATAGATCTGCGTGGCACGCCGGGGGCCGGGCAAACTTTCACGGCGGTCGATGAACGCCGCTCCGACTCGGACTGGATACGCTGCGAAACCCGCAAGAACGACTTCGTCGGCCACTGCAGCCCGGGCAATCTGGAACAAGTGCTCGAATTATTCCTGGGCTGGATGGCCGGGTTCCGCTAAGCCCGTAATCCGCACCGGCCACGCCGGTTTCAAAGCCGCGAGGCGGCCCGGGCCGGGCGCGGCGCCGGCCCCAACCGTCAATCCACCCTGCAGGCATGCAAGGCGGCGCCTTGGCGCATGCCTGTCGCGGCCATGGACAAAACCATGCGCCCGTTCTAATGTCGCAAGAGGATGCGTGCCGGCCACGGCGCCCGCGCCGTCGCCGCGCATTACGCGCGGGCGGCGCACGGGCGCGCCGGCGCCGCTACGCCCGGGAGCCTGGAATGAGCGATCGCAATCAACAGGTGGTACTTGCCGAACGGCCGCAGGGCCGTGTCTCGACGAAACATTTCAGGCTGGTCGATGCGCCCCTGCCGCAGCCGCGCGAAGGCCAGGTACTGGTGCGCAATCTGTGGCTGTCGCTGGACCCCTACATGCGCTGGCGCATGAACGAAGGTCCGTCCTATGCCGAGCCGGTCGAACTTGGTGCCGTGATGGTCGGAGCGACGGTCGGTGAGGTCGTCGTGTCGCACCATCCGGCCTTCCGCGCGGGCGATCACGTCACGGGCAACCTGGGCTGGCAAAGCCATGCCGTGGCAGCCGCCTCGCAACTGCGTGCGCTGGACAACCACAACCTGCCGCTGCAGGCCTATCTGGGTGTGGCAGGCATGCCCGGCGTCACGGCCTGGGTCGGGCTCATGGAAATACTTGCCGCCAAAGCCGGGGAAACCTTGCTGGTCACGGCGGCCGCCGGGGCGGTCGGCAGCGTGGCCGGGCAACTAGCCAAACTGAACGGCTGCCGGGTGGTGGGCCTGGCCGGCGGACCCGACAAATGCCTGTTCGCCGAAAACGAACTGCAGTTCGATGCCTGTATCGACTATCGCAGCCCGCGCTTCGACGAAGAACTTGCCGACACCCTGCCCGACGGCGTCGATTGCCTGTTCGAAAATGTGGGCGGCGCGCTATTCGACCAATTGTTGTTGTGCATGCGGCCGTTCGGCCGCATCGCACTGTGCGGCATGGTGGCCGACGCCGACGCGGCCGAGCCGCACGCGCTGCGCAACCTGCGCACCCTGCTGGTAAAGCGCCTGCGCCTGCAGGGCTTCATCGTGACCGACCATTTGCAGCGCTGGCGCGTGGCGCAAAACGAACTGGTCAAACTGGTCGCAGACGGCCGCATCAAATACCGCGAAACCGTCGCGCACGGCCTGGCGCAGGCCCCGGCGGCCTTCGTCGGCATGCTGGCCGGACGCAATCTCGGCAAACAGCTGGTCAAGCTGGTCTGAAGCGCCGCCGGCGCGCCCGGCAGCCAGATTTCGCGGACGAAACGCGGCCGGCACCTGAACGCCGGCCGCGGCAAATCAACGCTGGCCGATTTTCACGTCGCCGAACAATTTGCCCATGCCGCGCGGTTGCGAGCGCCAGTATTGCCGCGGCGCCGTCACCGAGGCACCAAGCTGGGCCGCGGCATGCCAGGGCCAGCGCGGATTGAACAGCATCGCGCGGGCAATCGCCACCAGATCGACACGGCCTTCGGCAATCAGCGCCTCGGCCTGTTCGGGCGAGGTGATGAGCCCCACGGCGATGGTCGGCAAGCCCGTCGCGGTACGCAAATGTTGGGCCTGCGGGACCTGGTAATTCGGGTGCTGAGGAATTTTCTGCTGCGGCGAAACGCCGCCGCTCGACACGTGCAGGAAAGAACAGCCGCGCGCGGCAAGTTCGCGTCCGAATACGGTGCTCTGTTCCAGATCCCAGCCGTCCTGGACCCAGTCCGTGGCCGACAGCCGCACCCCCACCGGCAGTGCCGGCGCCACCGCGGCGCGCACCGCCGCGAACACTTCGAGCGGAAAGCGCATGCGGTTTTCCAGGCTGCCGCCATATTCGTCCTCGCGCCGGTTCGCGAGCGGCGACAGAAACTGGTGCAGCAGGTAACCGTGCGCATTGTGCAGTTCGATGGCATCCAGCCCCAGCGCCTCGGCACGCCGCGCCGCCGCGACGAAAGCGTCGCGCACGCGCGCGAGGCCGGCGCGGTCCAGCGCCACGGGCGGCGCCTCGCCGGGCGCATGCGGCAAGGCCGACGGCGCACAGGTTTGCCAGCCGCCCTGCTCCGGTGCCAGCAGCGCGCCGCCATCCCAGGGCGCGCTGCTGGATCCCTTGCGGCCGGCGTGGGCAAGCTGGATCGCCACGCGTATCGGCGAATATTTGCGTATGGCCGCCAGCACGCGGCCCAGCGCGGCGGCGTTTGCATCCGACCACAGGCCCAGACACCAGGGCGTGATGCGGCCTTCCGGTTCCACGCCGGTGGCTTCAATGATGAGCATGCCGGCACCGGATAAAGACAGATGCCCCAGGTGGATCATGTGCCAATCCGTGGCCGAACCTTCCTGCGCCGAATACTGGCACATGGGCGCAACCACGATGCGATTGGCAAGTTGCAGGCCGGCCAGCGTGTACGGCGAAAACAATGCGCTCATTCAGGTTCTCCGTGAATTGCGGGCTTGCCGGGGCAGGCGCCCGCCCCCTTTGGCGGGGCCGGCGCACGCGCCCGCCGCGCATTGTGGCACGCCGCGCGGGCACAGCCGGCGCGTGCGCCGGGCCGCGTATCGCGCGGGCACGCCCGCTGCGGTCTGCGGCAAGCCAAAAAAACTCAACCCGGGGCGCGCCGCGCCGTAGACCACTCGCATAGTACTCGAGGCGGGGTTTCCATGAAAATCGCAGCGTCCAGCGTCGACATGAGCGCGAGCCACAGCTACTCGCAAACCACCACGCGCAACGAAAGCCTGCGCGCCTGGATAGGCGACGTGCGGCCGGATTTCGAAGGCCGCAAC